>JAOULB010000375.1 GCA_029882235.1 Gammaproteobacteria bacterium
CACCCTTACGAACTTCCGGAAATTATCGCTGTCTCTATCGAGGCAGGCTCGACCGCCTATCTCGACTGGATTAACAATGCTGTGGGAACTAAACATGCGTCATAACCATAAATATCTTCGTCTTCTGTGCCTACCTTTATTCCTGTTGACCAGTGTGCTGGCACAGGCGAATGAAGAACCCTTGATGCCCGATGTGGCGTTTAAATTCAGTGCCAAAGTGATTGATGCCAATACCGTCCGGGCCGAATGGGATGTGGCGGACAAGTACTATCTCTATCGCGACAAGATTCGTTTTACCACCGACACGCCTGAAATTGGCATAGCGAAGATCGAGCTGCCCAAGGGTAAATTGAAGCATGGCATCAGACCTGATGGCACCGAAGGTGAAGTCGAAACCTTCTCACACAAGGTCAGCATTGATCTGCCCCTGTTACGCAATAATCCCGAGCTACGCGAATTTACTCTGATTGCCCATTCACAGGGCTGCGCGGAAATTGGTATCTGTTATCCACCACAGAAACAGAAAATAAAACTACAACTGCCCGCTGCTGAAAAAACCGGCGCGGTAAAAAAATTATCCTCGCTCAGCGATTCGCTTGGGCTCTCGAATGCCGGTCAGGACATTCTTTCTCCCGATGAAGCCTTCCAGCTCAATCTTGATGTTGCAGATGCAAACACAATTATTGCTCGCTGGGTCATCGCGCAAAAACATTATATGTACCGTGACAAAATCAATGTAAAACTGATTAACGTCACGGGTGCACGACTGGAAGACGTCATTATTCCTGAAGGTAAAGAAAAGGAAGATGTGGCCTTCAAGAAAAAGCTGCAGGTTTTTTATGACCATGCTGAAGCAAAAATTAAACTGGTGCGTAGTAAAGCAGAACCGCTGGAAATCACGCTTGAGCTGACTTATCAGGGTTGTGCTGAAGAAGTGGGTATCTGTTATCCACCAACAAAGAAAAAACACACTGTCATCCTGCCTGCGGCATCAGACATTAGCAAAGCTCAATATATCCCTGAACCTACCTCCGATCTGGATCGCTTTAATCGCCTGCTCAGTAAAGGCAGCCTGCTGACTGTCATTGTTGCTGCATTTGGCTTTGGTATTTTGCTGGCCTTCACTGCCTGCATGTATCCAATGATTCCGATTCTATCGAGCATCATTGTTGGGCAGGGTGAAAAAGTGACCATGGCGAAAGGCTTCTTCCTGTCGCTAATCTATGTGCTATCGATGGCCATTACCTTTGGCATTATCGGCGGCATCATGGCCTATGTCGGTGGTGGTGTTGGTCTGCAGGCCTATTTCCAGAGCCCATGGTTACTCATTCCGTTTGCACTGCTCTTTATTGCCTTATCGATCTCGATGTTTGGCTTTTACAATATTCAGGTGCCGGCCTTTATCCAGAGTCGCCTGAGTAATGTCAGCAATCAACAAAAAGGCGGCACGCTGATTGGCGTGGCATTTATGGGTGTGCTGTCCGCTCTAATCATCGGCCCCTGTGGTGGTCCAATACTGATTGCCGCCCTGAGCTACGCCGGTGCATCGGGTGATGTGTTTAATGGCTTTATTGCCCTGTTTAGTCTGGGCATGGGCATGGGACTTCCTCTATTAGTCGTTGGTGCCAGTGGTGGAAAACTTTTACCCAGAGCTGGCGACTGGATGAATGTGGTCAAAGCGGTTGCGGGTGCCATTCTACTTGCTATTGCAATTGTCATTCTTGAACGCATGCCGAATATTTTCTCATCACAAATGACCATGACTCTGTGGTCAGCGCTGATCATTGTATCTGGCATTTATATGGGTGCACTTGAACCTCTACGCGTTGAAAGCACCGGCTGGCGTAAACTGTGGAAGGGGCTCGGCTTCACTATGATTATTTACGGCATCATTGTTATGCTCGGGGGTTTGACCGGTGGCAGCTATGTCAGCCAGCCTTTGCATGGCTCAAGCCTGACCAGTGGAGCAGGAACAATGGCCATGTCTGGTACACCGGGCAGCGCCGCAACGCAGACATCTGCAATCAACTTTAAGAAAGTAAAATCTGTCGCTGATCTGGAACGCGAAAAACAACTGGCCCAGTCACAGGGCAAGATGATCATGCTCGACTTTTATGCCGACTGGTGTGTGTACTGTAAGGAATATGAATCCTTTGTCTTTCCTAATCCCGATGTCCAACAGCGCTTAAATCAGCTGGTGCTACTCAAAGCCGATGTTACGGCCATGGATGACAGTGATAAGGATTTAATGAAAGCCAATGGCGTATTACTGCCCCCGGCGCTGATCTTTTTTGATAAGCAGGGTCAGGAAATGAGGAATAAACGTATTGTTGGCAGCATTAAAGCCGAGAAATTTGTCAGCCATCTTGATAAAGTCATGGCACAATAATTATTAATCACGGGTGGTCTGATGAAAAAAACGTTTCTTATTTTGCTGGTCGCCTTTGCTGGTCTGGCCGCTGGTTTTTTTGCTAACACCTGGTTACAGCAAAGCTCATCATCCAAGACGGTTGAAACCGGCACACCTGAATTTGCGCCCGCATTTAGTCTGAAAGACCTTGATGATACAACCCGCCACAGCAAGGAATGGGACGGTA
>JAOULB010000376.1 GCA_029882235.1 Gammaproteobacteria bacterium
AAGAGTCAAAACTACGTGAACGGGCAGTAAAAGAAAGAAAGGTTTTGGCTAAAGCGAAACGCAAACAGGAAACTGAAAAGAAAGCACAGACCTTTATGCAGGCAATGCCAGCTGAAGAAGCAACAGCAGATATACAACAGGATATTGCCGAGAATAAACCCAAACCCATGGCTCGTTCTTACACGCCAGCCGTTGTTGGCAATGCAAGCAATGAAGATATTGCAGATCTATATGGAATGAATCGAGCGATTGATGATTATTTCATGCGGCACCTGGCCAAAAACTATCAAGCAGTCAAAGGTAGACACTTTGTTACTGCCGACTTTAATCAGGATGGCAGACCAGACTGGGCTGGATTGTTAAGGCGTACTGATGGTTCGATCGATCTGTTGGCTATTGTAAGTCAGAAACAGAAATACAAGCATCAAGTGATTGAGAATAATATCATCAAGCAGGATCAGTTAATGCGTACGGACACTCATCTGCGAGTTAAAAAAGATCACGGTAAAATCAGGGGGCTTATTTTTATATTATTTAACAAAACGAAAAATATATATAAATGGGATGGGCAGCAAGTAATAAAGATTAAATAATTGTTTTAAAATCCCACTATCATGCTCATGTTTAAATGGGCCCATGCCCATACTCTGCAGTCAATATCCCTGTGTATTGTTGTTGATCCAGATCAACTCATTTCATACAAAGCCAGTGTAACTTTACGTACTGAAGACTAAACTATAAACCCATACATACCCACAAAACAAAATGAGGGGCTAGCGTGAACAAGTCATATTTTCTTCCATTACTGTTTGCTGGTTTAGTTCTTTTGATTTCTGGATGCTCAAAGGAAGAGGAATCAAGGGGACAAGATCAAGCAGCAGGATCTACATCCGCAGAACCATTAGCAGTTACTAATATTGACCCCGTACTTTCGAGTAAGGGTAAAGCCTTATATGAGCAAAACTGTGTGTTTTGCCATCAGGCCGATGCCATTGGTAAACCCGGTTTTGCACCATCGTTAACGAATGAGGAGTTTTTACAGGTGTCATCAGACAAGTTCCTGATGGGTACCATTCGTGACGGTCGCCAGGGGACGGGGATGCCGCCCTTTGCCCATCTGGGTAGAAAGGATGTGGAGGCCATTGTTGCCTATCTACGTTCTCATGCAACATTGCCTAATATGTCGGCCCAGGTAGATGCACAACCGCGTAGTCAGGGTGATGAAAGACTCGGACGTTTCTGGTTTGAATCAATATGTGCAACCTGTCATGGCCCCAATGGTGATGGATATGTCGCGGGTAGTACGGGAACTGCGATTGGTAAAGCAGGTTTTCTTGATAAAGTCTCTGATGGGTTTATTCGCGAAACGATTAAGCAGGGTCGGTCCAATACACGCATGATTGGATATAGCGGCCCCGAGGCCATGGCCGCATTAAGTGATGCGGACATCGATGACGTTATCGCATATTTGCGTACTGTACCCAGTAAAACTAACTAAGGAGAAAATCAAATGAAGCGTTTTAAGATTACACGTCGGGATTTTCTCAAATCCAGTAGCTTTATTACCGGTGCAGCAGCGACGACGGGGCTCTTTGTAGGAGAAAATCCAGAGCTGGAAGCGGCACCCTCTGATGTAAAAGATACAGGTAGAAAAACAGCCATTGCCCAATGTCCCTATTGCGGAGTGGGTTGTGGCACCGTTATTCAGGTCGAAAATGGTAAGATTGTTTCCATGCGACCTGATAAAGATCACCCAACTAATTATGGTTTGCAATGTATTAAAGGGTTAACCGCTGCCGAACCCATCTATGTCGATAGAATGGAAGGGGAGCCCTATGTGCGAAAAGATGTATGGGCCGAATGGAAAAAGCCGGGTCATGGAAATCTTGATTTTGTCAGTAAGACCAAAGGTTCGTTTGATGAGGAACATTTTTTACGTGTGCCTTATGAAGAAGCCGAAGAAATGGTCGCGCATAAGATTGCACACCTGGCGAAAAAATATGGGGGTAACTCAATCAGTTTGTATGGCTCTGGCCAATTGACTATGGAAGGACAATACCTGGAAAACCTGTTTATGAAAGGTGTGCTGGGCTCAAATACGATTGAAGCGAATGCACGTATGTGTATGACTTCAGCGGTAACCGGTTACTTTGCGACATTAGGTTCTGATACGCCACCATTGGCTTATGAAGATATCGAAATGTGTGACATGATTATGCACTTCGGACATAACGCCCGCGAAGCGCATCCGATCATCTTCTGGCGCGCCGCAGATCATAAACGCAAGAAAGATATTCCAACTGTTGTTGTGGATCCTCGCTTTACCGGTACCGCCAAAGGCTATCAGGATATTAATCCTGAAAATTCAGTACACGTTCCTATTCTTAATGGTGATATCGCCTTCCTGAATGCTATTGCTCATGTGTTATTAAAAGATCATAAAGATGTCATCGACTGGAAATTCTTGAAGGAGCATACCACTGGATGGAAAGAATATACCGATGGTGTCCTGAATAATTATAGCCCTGAACAGGTACAGGATCGTATGGGTGGGCCGAATCATGATGTTTCACCCAAGTTGATTCGTAAAGTTGC
>JAOULB010000377.1 GCA_029882235.1 Gammaproteobacteria bacterium
ACAACACCAGGCTGTGTCTGACCAGACGCCAGGGCGGCTTCAGGCAAAACCAGAAATCCGAGCAAAATAACAAATATTTTAATATGGCGGTTCATACGGAGCCCTGAAAAATTCAAACGTGTTGTTTTAGAGGAGTTTACCCTGAAGCCGGCAAAGGCCTAAGCTTATTGTCCTACAACATATCGGCAATATCTTAAAGGATTTAACAATTTCGGAGGATTTAGTGCAGATTTAATACCTTAGTGTTATAGTCTGACTCCTGCCTGCATAGGCTAGAGTAATTACCAAACTAAGCAGAAAATCCGTTCCCCACCCCTGATATCTCACCAACCTAATTGCTATCAAGGGGCAGTGTACTTAATTCATTTTTAATTGTCTTTCACGAGAAAACTACTCTGGTGATTTGCCTTTGGTTTCTTCAAGATCTAGCCCCAATTTTTTAAGTCGCTTACGTCTCAACTGCTGTGCCAGTTTTTGCATGTCTTCTGTCTTGTCACCTTCATCAATAATCTCCAGGCCTAACAATGTTTCCAATACATCTTCCAGTGTCAGGATGCCGGCGATTTCGCCATATTCATCAACAACCAGAACAATGTGGGCGCGCTCGCGCATTAACTCATCAAAGGCATGTGACAGGCTCATGGATTCGAGCAATGCAGGTAAGTGACGTGCATAATTACTGAGCGTGTTATTGATGTTGCCTCGTGCCTGGGCCAGCAGCAGATCAGAGCGTAATACAAAACCGTCGATGCGCTCCTTGCTGTTTTTATAAATGGGGATACGGGAAAAACGAATATGATCGTATTTATGAAAAAACTCTTCGATACGTAAGTCCTCTGACAGACTGAAGATCACGGTGCGTGGTGTCATGGCATCGCGGATTTGTGTATCGCGCAGTAATAATAAATTTTTCAGAATAACGGTTTCCTTTTGTGCCAGTTCGCCTTCCTTTTCACTCAACTCTGCCATGACGGCAAACTCTTCCCGGCTAAAACCTTTCAGGGTTGGGCCATGCGTCAGGCCGCGTGTTAACCATTCGGACACAATCACAAAGGGATAGAGTAACCAGACCAGTCCACGTAAACCGTATGCCGTGACGGGTGCCAGACCACGCCAATAATGGGCACCGAGTGTTTTGGGAATAATTTCAGAGAAGATCAGAATCAATAATGTCAGTACCGCAGAGGCCACACCGACATAGGTATTGCCAAACACAATCGCCGCCTGTGCACCCGCACCCGCGGCACCCATGGTGTGAGTAATGGTGTTCAGTGTCAGGATGGCGGCCAGTGGTTTGTTGATGTCGTCTTTTAACTCTCGCATCATTTTACCCGATGGCTTTTGCTCTTTTTCCAGCAAGGCAATATGGGCGGGGGAAATACTCAAAATGACGGCTTCTGCGATAGAGCACAGAAAAGAAAACAGCAATGCAATTAGGACATAGGTGATCAACAAGGTCATGGTTTAAGTATAAGTGAATTGGAAGCCATTCCAAGCGGCGATAACCAGGATCAAGGTGTCAGAGAAAATTTGTTACTAATTTCCGAAGCAAACAAATAATTAGTGGAGATTGTACTCTGACGCTATTTGTCACTTGTCCTGTTCGTTTTTATTTTCCTATATATTAGGCTCTATTTTTAGTATATTGCTCAGGTATTTCTAGCCTGAAAAGATATACACAATCGAAGTACTTATAACAATACTAATTACAAGGAAGCTCGATGGGATTTTCAGCAGATAATGAGGCAATAGAAATTGTCGAAGGAATTTACTGGATTGGTTTTTACGATGACGAATCCAAGCTTAATAGTAATCCTTATTTAATCGTTGACGATGATGAAGCAGTCTTAATCGATCCTGGCTCGGTACCTGATTTTCCAATAGTGATGCGGAAAATCATCGATATCATTAATCCGGAAAAAATCAGTACAATTATTGCAGCACATCAGGATCCAGATGTTTGCGGAAATTTGCCAGTAATGGAAGATGTCATTGCCAACGATGATCTTATTGTGGCCGCGCATTCAGTCACACAACGCCTGATATATCATTATGGCCTGAAGTCACAACTCTATTGCGTAGATGAAAACAATTATCGTCTTACTCTAAAAAGTGGTCGTGAATTACAGTTCATCTATACAGCCTATTTACATTCACCTGGTGCTATCGCAACTTATGATCCTGAAACAAAAAGCCTGTTTACCAGCGACATATTTGGTTCTTTATCCAAATCAACCGGACTGTATGCTGGCGATGATTTCCCACACAGCATGAATAAATGGCATCAGTCTATCATGCCCGCTAACAAACCTTTACGAGATGTTATGGGTGTTTTCAAGAAAATGGATATTGATCGAATCTTACCACAGCATGGTTCATTAATACCGAAGCAGAAGATTGGTACAGCAATAGCTTATCTGGAGAAATTACCTTGTGGTTTTGATCTGATAAATCAAGAAGTAGAATATGAGACAACATAGCAAAAACTATCGATCTGAGGAAAGTATTCTATTAATGAGTCGTTCATTGATCGAGCGTGCAATGGAGTTGCGTAGCCTTGCATACTATTCACATGCCAAGCATAAGTTACTTG
>JAOULB010000042.1 GCA_029882235.1 Gammaproteobacteria bacterium
GCCGTGTCGCAAATGTTACGCCGTATTAATGTCAGCCTGGGGATGGGAATCAAGCTGCCTGAGAATAATGAGAAAGCGAGCGCCGATAAAAAGTGAGCATCAAGAAGTGGCAATTTGATGCAACTGCAGCGGAAAACTTTGCGGCTATCGCAGAGCGAGAAATTCCTGACTACCACCGTGTTATCGATCAATGCATCCGGCTAATTAACAAACTCGATATACAAGATCCAAAAATCATTGATGTCGGCAGCGCCACTGGCGCGACCCTCTATGCGCTGCATCAAGCGGGATATACAAACCTCTATGGTGTAGATAGTTCGGCTGAGATGTTAAGTCGATCCTTTGATCAGGCCACCCTGATTCAGTCAGAAGACTTTCCTGCCGAACATGGACCGTTTGATGTCATCATCGCTAACTGGGTTTTGCATTTTATTCCTGAGCGTGAAGCCTATCTGCAGTCAATCTGTGATTCGCTTGCAAGCGACGGTGTTCTGATCATTACCGAGAAAGTCAGTGGTAGTGAACTGGCCAATGATCTCTATTACGACTTCAAACGTAAAAATGGCATGACCGAGGTGCAGATCGAAGAAAAGAAACAGCGTCTTGAAGGTGTGCTAACGACCTTCCCGGTGGACTGGTATTTTCAAAATCTAAAACAACACGGATTTCAAAGCATTGATATCATAAACGCCAATGCTGTGTTTGTGACTTTTCTGGCCAGCCAACGAAAAACTTCTATTTAGTTTAGTAGGGTGGGCATTGCCCACCCTACACAGTTAGAAAAAAAAGCCATTTTCCAGTGTTTCCTCACAATGGCCGCTTGTTCTAATTTTATGTGAAACTTTGCTTTCGCCCATTTTGCCAGGCCTGCGAAACTGTTAATCTCATTCCTATGAAACTCAGACTCGATCAGCTTCAGACCCATCTACAGAAATCACTGGCACCTATATATATGGTCAGTGGTGATGAACCCTTTCAGGTCGGTGAGGCCTGTGAGCAAATCCGCGAACAGGCGCGTCAGCAGGGCGTGACTGAGCGCGAGGTTTTTCATGTTGATCGTAGTTTTGACTGGAGTCAGCTGGCGGCTTCGGCCGGGGCCATGTCCCTGTTTGCCGAGCGCAAGCTCATCGAAGTCAGGTTGCCCTCAGGTAAACCGGGCACGGCTGGGTCAAAGGCCTTAGAGGCCTATGCCGCACAGGCCGGGAGTGAAAATATTCTACTCATTGTCGCGGCTCGGCTTGAGACCGCGCAGCAGCGCAGCAAGTGGTACAAATCACTCGACAGTATTGGTGTGATGATTCAGATCTGGCCAATAGAATCGGGCCAGTTACCGAACTGGATTCGCCAGCGTCTGCAGCTCCGGGGCATCCAGCCCAGCCATGAGGCGGTGAAGTTATTGGCCGATCGTGTCGAAGGCAACCTGCTGGCCGCAGATCAGGAGATGGAAAAGTTGTTGCTGCAAAATGGCCCCGGTGAGGTCGATGTCGAACAGGTGGTGATGGCTGTGGCCGATAGCGCCCGCTTCGACGCCTTTGGCATGATCGATGCGGCCCTGGCCGGCGATCAGCAGCGGGTATGCCGAATTATGTATGGCCTGAAAGGTGAAGGCGTTGAACCCATGGCTCTGCTGGGGGCGATGACCTATCAGATTCGCAGTCTCTGTGCGATGGCGCGGGATGTTTCGGTCAATGGCCAGCTGGAACCGGTGCTGGTGAGCCACCGGGTTTGGGATAAGCGCAAACCCCTGATTAAGGCCGCCCTGCAGCGCCATAATCTGCGCCGCTGGCAGGGGTTTCTGTGGCGTGCCGGCGAAATTGATCGCATGATCAAGGGACTGGCAGCAGGCACAGCCTGGGATGAATTGTTACAATTGAGCCTACGTATCGCCGGGGTGGCCGTGGTGAAAGCCCGCCCAGCCGCCTGAGTAGACAGAATTTCGGAGTAAAATAGACCCATGGATGCAAAAGTGGATATCAAAACCTATATGACCCAGCTGGGACAGCAGGCGCGACAGGCTTCGCGCAAGCTGGCCATTGCCAGCTCGGGTGACAAAAATGCAGCCTTGCAGGCCATGGCCGATGCCATTGTTGCCAGTGAAGCGGAACTGATGAAGGCCAATGCCATCGATATGAAAGAAGGCAAGGCCAAAGGCCTCGATGCCGCGCTACTGGATCGGCTTGAGCTGAACGAGGAGCGTATCGCTGGTATGGCCGAAGGCCTGCGCCAGATTGCAGCTTTGCCCGATCCGGTTGGTGAAATCTCTGACATGAATTACCGTCCTTCGGGCATTCAGGTCGGCAAAATGCGTGTGCCATTAGGTGTCGTGGGAATTATTTATGAGTCGCGTCCAAATGTGACCGCCGATGCCGCAGGCCTGTGCCTGAAGTCAGGCAATGCAGCGATATTGCGTGGTGGCTCTGAGGCCCTGAACTCAAATCAGGCCATTGCTGAGTGTATTCGTGCGGGGCTGGCGGCAGCCGGTCTGCCTGAAGAAGTGGTACAGGTGATAGAAACCACTGACCGAGCCGCAGTAGGTGAACTCATCACCATGCAGGACTATGTCGATGTCATAGTTCCTCGTGGTGGCAAGGGGCTGATAGAGCGCATCAGTGCAGAAGCGCGTGTGCCCGTGATCAAACATCTGCATGGCGTCTGCCATGTCTATATCGATGCCAAGGCGGATCGACAGAAGGCCATTGATGTGGCCTTTAATGCCAAGACCCAGCGCTATGGCACCTGTAATACCATGGAAACCCTGCTCGTCGATGCGACTATTGCGGCAACTATTCTACCTGAGTTGGCGAAGATGTATCAGCAGGAAGGTGTAGAGCTACGTGGCTGTAAATCGACCTGCGCCATTCTTGCCGATATTGCTGAGGCCACTGAGGAAGACTGGGATACTGAATATCTCGCTCCCATTCTGTCGATTCGAGTTGTGGATGGTCTGGATGAGGCGATTGAGCATATTCATCAACATAGCTCGGGTCATACCGAATCCATCATTTCAGAAGATATTAGTCGCGCGCGACGGTTTATCACTGAAATTGATTCGAGTTCGGTGATGATCAATGCCTCAACGCGCTTTGCCGATGGTTTTGAATATGGCCTGGGTGCTGAAATCGGTATTAGCACCGATAAAATCCATGCCCGTGGCCCTGTTGGTCTGGAAGGTCTGACATCGCAGAAATATATTGTCATTGGCGACGGTCATATTCGCACCTGATGATTGGTGTCTTCGGCGGGACTTTTGATCCAATTCACCTTGGGCATATTCAAACGGTAACGGATGTTGCCGCAGCTATGGAACTGGAACAGGTTCTCTTTATTCCCGTCGGTATTCCCCCTCATCGCGACAAACCCATCGCCAGCGCTGAGCAGCGTCTGGCCATGGTGAATCTGGCGATTGCGGCCAATGACCGGTTTGTGCTCGATGATCGAGAGATTCGCCGGCCGGGGCCTTCTTATATGGTTGAGACACTGGGCTCATTGCGAGAACAGCAGGGAGAAACGACTTCCATTGGTTTGATTTTAGGTTTGGATGCATTCTGCGAACTGGATAGCTGGCACCAGTGGCAAGAAATCAATCAGTTGGCTCATCTCATTGTGATGACTCGACCCGGCTGGGATGAAAAGGGGATTACGAGTCCAGCGCTGCAAAAGCTGGTAGCAGAGCATCAGGTGACAAACCCTCTGGACTGTCACAAACAGGCTGCGGGTAGCGTGGTATTCTTGCCGGTAAGCCCGATGGATATATCCTCAACCCAGATTCGTAAGTCAATACGGGCTGGTTTGGATGTGAGCACCTTACTGCCGACCAGTGTGAATAGCCTGATCCAGCAGGAACAGATTTATTAAATTTAGGAAAACAGAATGTTAGAAATTGAACAATTGAAAGCACTTGTGATTGATGCGCTTGAAGATGTGAAGGCCAGTGACATTAAGGTTATCGATGTCGAAGGCAAAACCAGCGTTACCGATGTGATGATTTTTGCCACAGGTAATACTTCACGCCAGGTCAAGGCCTTAGCCAACTCGGTCATTACCAGAGTGAAAGAACAGGGCGTAAAGCCCTTTGGCACAGAAGGTGAAGACCATGGCGAATGGGCTCTGGTCGATCTGGGTGACATTGTCGTCCACATTATGCAGCCATCGATCCGTGATTTTTATAATCTGGAAAAGCTCTGGGGTGAGGATAGTCCCTCTATATCTCAGGATCAGGCAAAATAATGTCCTGTTCTATACTTATATGATCTATGCATATTTATCTCATCGCCGTTGGACAACGCATGCCAGACTGGGTCAAGCAGGGCTATGACGAATATGCCCGGCGGATGCCGACCGAGTGTTCATTGCAACTGATTGAAATACCGCTGGTCAAACGCAGTAAGAACAGTGACCTTGCACGTGCCATGAACCAGGAAGGCGAGAAAATGCTGGCGGCGATACCAAAAGACTGTCTGGTTGTCGCGCTGGAAGTTGAAGGCAAGGTCTGGTCGACACCAGAGCTGGCCAGCAAAATGGAAGACTGGATGCAATCAGGCAGTAATGTTGCTTTGCTGATTGGTGGGCCAGAAGGACTGGCACCGGCCTGTCAGCAAAGTGCGAGGTTAAGCTGGTCATTATCAAAATTAACTCTGCCACATCCACTGGTCAGAGTTGTTGTAGCGGAGCAGCTTTATCGGGCAATGTGTATTATAAAAAAGCATCCTTATCATAAATAATAATGTGAACAACATGACCGATGATGACTTTGATATTTATCTTGCATCCGGTTCGCCGAGAAGAAGGGAACTTTTAGAACAAATAGGGATAAGTTATCGCATACTCATGAATGATATTGATGAGATACCCGCAGAGGGCGAATCTGCAGAAGAATTTGCGGTCAGGATTGCAATAGATAAGGCAGTCGCTGCGAGTAAAACCCTCTCTGCAGATGTTAGCCAGCCGGTACTTTCAGCGGATACCGTAGTTTGTATTGATAAAAATATTTTAGGTAAACCGCGTGATAAGCAACACGCAAAAGAAATACTACAGAAACTATCTGGACAGCAACATCAGGTGCATACTGCAGTTGCTTTAATTAGACAGATAGATGGCATTGTTGAAAGTTGTTTAAGTAGCAGCGAAGTCAGCTTTCGTGAAATTAGCGATAAGGAAATTGAACAATACTGGCTAACAGGTGAGCCACAAGACAAGGCAGGTGCATATGCCATTCAGGGAATTGGAGCAATGTTTGTTCGGCATTTGTCGGGTAGTTATTCAGGTGTAATGGGTTTGCCGCTTTATGAGACTGCAGCGCTATTAAATAAGTTTGGGATAAATACACTAAGCAACACTAATAAGTAGAACAAAAATAATATGAGTGAAGAAATTCTAATTAACATTACTCCTCAGGAGACGCGGGTTGCCTTTGTTGAGAACGGTGTGCTGCAGGAAGTGCATATCGAACGAGCACAAAAACGTGGTCTGGTTGGGAATATCTATAAGGGCAAGGTCAGTCGCATCTTGCCGGGTATGCAGGCGGCATTTATTGAAGTGGGACTTGAGAGAACCGCCTTTCTACATGCTTCTGATATTGTGCAGGCGAACAGCAACGATTCTGATAATGGCAAACCGGTAGAAAATATAATTAACCTGCTTCGTGAAGGCCAGGAAGTTGTTGTGCAGGTGATAAAAGATCCTATCGGAACAAAAGGGGCGCGATTGACGACCCAGTTATCTGTACCGTCACGTTATCTGGTTTTTTTGTCTGACAGCGATCATGTGGGTGTGTCGCAGAAAGTTGAAGATGAAGATGAACGTCAAAGATTAAAAGATATTATCACTAAACTCGCCCCTGATTTTGAACCCGGTGGTTATATCGTTCGTACAGTGGCTGATGGTGTGAGTGAAGCAGAACTTAAAAATGACATGCTGTTTTTACAAAAGCTATCTCAAACCATTCAGGAGAAATCAAAAACCAGTTCATCTGCGAGTTTAATCCATGGGGATTTACCGCTGGTGATGCGAACCATGCGTGACCTTGGTAATAGTGACATAGAAAAGATTCGAATTGATTCGCGAGAGACATTTGAAAAAGTCCAGAAATTTGCCAGTAAATTTATTCCTCATCTTGCTCATTGTGTCGAACACTACCCCGGCGAACGGCCTATATTTGATCTCTATGGCATTGAGGATGAAATTAAGAAGGCACTGGAACGTAAGGTGCAGCTGAAGTCCGGTGGTTATCTAATTATTGATCAAACCGAAGCCATGACCACCATCGATGTAAATACAGGTGCATTTGTGGGACATCGTAATCTTGAAGAAACTATCTTTAAAACAAATCTCGAAGCCAGTCAGGCAATTGTCAGACAGCTCAGATTACGTAATCTTGGCGGCATCATCATCATCGATTTTATTGATATGACCGATGCAGAACATCAGCGTCAGGTCATACGGGCATTGGAAAAGAGTCTGGAAAAAGATCATGCCAAGGCGAAAATTAGTGAAGTATCTAGTCTGGGTCTGGTGGAGATGACCAGAAAACGAACCCGAGAAAGTCTTGAGCATATTCTTTGTCAGACCTGTCCGTCATGTAATGGGCGTGGCTCTCTCTTATCTGCCGAATCAGTCTGTTTTGATATCTTTCGGGAAATTATCCGGGAAGCAAGACAATTCGATGCGCAGCAATTATTAGTGCTGGCCTCGCAGACGGTGATTGATATGCTGGTCGATGAAGAATCAACCAGCCTGGCTGAGCTTGAAGAATTTATTGGTCGACCTATTAAGCTTCAGGTTGAGTCAGAATATACACAGGAACAGTTCGACATAGTGATTATGTAAAGTAAAAACATATGGCGATATGGCGACAACAAATTTCTTTTAAAAAATTATACAGACTGTTTTTGTATACAGTAGCAATTTTTGTTGTTACTTCTGCGGTCATGTTGTCTGTGGCACGTCTTGTGTTTCCGGAAGTTAAAGGTTATCGCGAACATATTGAGCAAGTGCTTGGCGATTATCTTGAGTACAGTGTAAAAATTTCCGCTATGGATGCAAGATTAATAGGGCTGACGCCAACTTTAATTTTTAAAGATGTTCGAATGTATGAAGGTGAACAGGGTAAGGAAATTATATCTTTTAAAGAAGCTCATTTAGGGATTGCAGCATTTACCTCTATAGTAAGAAGAACGTTGGTGCCAAGTGATTTTGCGATTGTAGGAACTGTTATATCTGTAACAAAGTCAGAAAAAGGCAAGTATGTTGTCCAGGGGCTGGATATAACAAATCTTGATGCGAATAATATTGATTCGTCTGCCAGTTCAAATTTAACGGACTGGCTTTTTACTAGAAGTAATATTAGCTTGCGTGAAAGCACAATTATCTTAAACAAGGTTGTTGATAAGAAAACATGGCGGTTGACTGATGTTGATGTGTCATTTCGGAATGACAATAATAGGCACCAGTTAACTGGAGATATAACCTTGCCAGAAGAAATCGGGCATAGTCTTGAACTGGCTGTTGACTTTAATGGTGAGCTCTATTCACCAGAAACATGGCAGGGGGTGTTCTATTTTAACGGCAAAAGTATCCAGTTTGCGAATACCGGTTTACTTCCCGAGGTTGAAAAAATAAGAATGCTGTCAGGTGTGGCCGACTATAAAATCTGGGGTGAGTGGGATAAGAATGAAGTCAAAGATATCAGTGGCGACATATCATTATATAATATTGTTCTGGGTAAAAAGTCTGATAAAAATACACTTAATATCGACGTTATTAATACGCTGTTGTCATGGAGTAAAAGCCCAGAAGGGTGGTCATTAAATCTTGAAGATTTTCAGTATATCGTTAATGGAAATGTTCGACCGTTATCTAATATTTATGCAAAGTGGCAAGATGTAAATGAAAGCTCAGATATTGATGTGGCAATATCCTATTGTCGTGTAGATGATTTAAATGGTCTGTTGTCGTTTACAGATGTTCTTGGCAAGAATATACAAAATAGAATTAAGCATCATCAGCCATCTGGTATTATAAATAACTTACGTGTTAGCGCAGCTTATATTGGCGAGCAGATTGAACGTTATACAATAGCCGGATACGTGGATAAAGTGGGCGTAAAACCCTGGAAGAGTGTTCCTGGGTTTTCCGGCATTTCTGGCCAGTTCCGGTTGTCAGAAACGTCAGGTGTTTTAAATATAGATAGTCCGTTTTTTGTTTTGACCGCACCCAAACTTTTCAGAAATGAAATTTATGTAGATCGATTAAAAACATCATTAAACCTGATAAACATGCCAGGCATGTGGGAAATATATGCTGATGGCATGATTGTTGAAAATAGTGATATAAAAACTGAGACCGATTTCCTTGTTACTATTCCAAAAGATGTTGGCGAACCGCATCTTGATCTTCAGGTGGAAGTTTATACCGCGAATGCTGTAAACGCGTCTTATTATCAACCTGTTGGAATCATGAATAAGGGACTTATTAGTTGGGTTGATCATGCTTTTGCATCTGGTAGGGTCTCTAAGGCAGGTGTTCTCTATAATGGTCAGATCACCAGTCCGCCATATCGTAGCAATGAGGCATCAATTCAGGCGGTTGTTGAAGCAGAAAATATGGCGATTGACTATCATCTGGACTGGCCGCGAGTTCATAGTGCAAAGCTTGCGGCAACGGTTACTGATAAAGGTATTCATGTTCAAAGTAATGCAGCGAAGTTATATGACAGCAATATTAGTGAGCTGGATATAAAAATTAATAATTTTCTTTATCCTGTTCTCCAGGTATCCGGTAAAGTTTATGGTAGCCTTGATGACAACGCACGGTTTATGGTTGAAAGTCCTATTGCGCCGTCTTCAAGTCAATTCGTGGCAAAAACACGATTCGGTGGTAATGTTGCCACAAAAATGAAATTCCGTCTTCCTTTGTCGGATCATGTAGAAAAAAAATATCCTCTTGCATATTCAGGAAAAACGGAATTGCTTGATGCTGCCATGTTTATGAGTGATGACACTATTGACGTTGTTGGAATCAATGGCACGGTGCATATTAGTGATGAAAAAATGTCATCGAATAATATTGTTGCACTGGTGATGGGTGGACTTGCAAAGGCGAAACTGACAACAACTAAACCGAATGATAACTTTATCATCAAAGTTCATGCATCAGGGAAGAACACAGGTGCGAAATTATATAAGAAATTTGGTGTTTTAGGCGGGCAAAGGGTTCAGGGAAGAATTGCCTGGGATAGTATCCTAACGCTTGCGCATGAACTCGAAGGAAAAAGAATGCCAACAACATTAACTATGAAGTCAAATCTTTCTGGCGTGGCCGTAGACCTTCCTGAGCCGTTTTATAAGTCTGCAAATGCATCAAGAAATTTTGAAATGTCGGTAAAATATACTAGCGACACTAAAATGGAAATGGCGACGCAGTATGGCGACCGCGTGTCGACCAATATTGAATTCAATAGCACATATACACCAATGCGAATCCTTCGCGGTGGTCTGCACCTTGCCGCTGGCAGGGTTGAATTGCCTGAAAAAAACGAATTTCACATCACTGGTGTGCTCAATGATCTTTCTCAAAATGAATGGGATGAGGTTATCTCTGAACACCTTGCTATCCACAAAAAGAAAAATAACGATCCTATCTTATTTATCCCCGCCATATTTGATATGGGATATATGAATATACAAAAACAGGAATCATCAAAAGAAGAAAAAAATAACAGGAAAAAATGGACAGACCCTCGAATATTGCCAGAGATGAGAGGCAGGATTCGAAAATTTGTTGTACATGGTTCAGAGTTAGGTGATTATCGTTTTGCATTTAGAAAAATGAAAAAAGGCCTGATCATCGACTCAATAAGTTTAGAGTCTGAATATATGAATTTTCAGGGAAGTGGGCAATGGCGTTACCAGAGAGGCCGACATCAAACTGCGCTGAAGGCAACGATGAAAACACCGAATTTAGGCAAAATGTTAACCGGACTTGGTTATAAGGCCATTATTGAAAAAGGTGAAGGACAAAGTGTTTTTGACCTTAACTGGAAGGCACCACCTTATGTTTTTAGTTTTGAAAGCCTGAGTGGGAATATGAATGTTAATGTAGAAGATGGGGCCATCACAGAAGTTGATCCTGGCGCAGGGCGGTTACTTGGCTTACTTAGTCTATCTGCTTTACCACGTCGGTTGATTCTTGACTTTAGCGACATGAGCAAAGGGATGCATTTTGACGATCTAAAGGGAAGTTTTAAAATTCACAATGGTGATGCTGTATCAGAG
>JAOULB010000378.1 GCA_029882235.1 Gammaproteobacteria bacterium
CACTGGCACGACTGCACCATTTTCCGCGATATCGGGGATATCAAAGATAATCTTATCTGGTGTAATTTGATTATTGTTAAAAGTGCGACTGACATGGTCAGGCAGTTTTGCCTGCAGTCCAAAGGCGAGTGAGAAAAGAAATACAAACAATAGACTCTTCATACGAACATTAGACATGTCGAACCTCCTTTGTTGATGTACATACAACCACCAGCAAAAGCCATGCCGAATAAAATAATTTATGCAGGAACAAAGGTTTAGATTATATTTCGCTGTTTCATATGATGTTAATCTAACCGTTTCAACATGCAAATTGCATATTGCGAATGCAGATTGCATTCGGATTAACTAGTCACCACCACATCCTCCACCACACCCCGAACTACAATTCGAATTAAACGCGCCATCAAATAATCCGCCTGAGTCTGAACTTGATCCAGAATCACCTGCACAACCCGATGAGCAACCTATATGACCAGCACAGTAATCACCTGTGGGGGAATTTTTGTCTTTGCAATTCAAGCTGTATTTAAAACCATTTTCAATATTAAGCATTGCATCAATTGCAAAAATTAATGGAAGCCGGTTTGGATTTTTTGGATCAATGTGTTCTTTTGCACAGGCCAGCCGCCATGCTCGTTTGATTCCTTCCTGAGCCAGCGTTGGAGAACTCATTGCTTCCGTTGGTGTGTGATGAAGAAAACGACCTAATGCCTTTCGACAAAATACCTTATACGAACGCGTAAACAAAATAAATTCATGCCAGGCATCATCCACCACCTGAGATGGCATTGCGACCATTCTTCGTTTTGCCATATTACACATCCAGAAGTAATCCCTTAAGGCACGAAACACCAGATGGGATTGCTCATCAGTTAAATGAGGATGTCTGGCGATAATTTTCTCTCGTATTGATTTATGAAAATGATATTTTTTTATAAAAGCAAGCTGTCGGTTTTTTTTATTCCTGAGATAAAAATAAAGCAAGCCTGAAAACAGAACCACAGCTATTGTTATGTCAATCCAGTCCATTTCAACCTCCCCATCGAGCTAAGGACACTCAACAGTTTACGAGTGTACCAATAATCGAGATTTTATTTTACTTCTCAGCCACTTACGCCATTTTTCTGCATACCTGGTTATTCATGATGCAAATTTTGTCGTTTCAGGGCTTTTCAAACACACTGGGATGGTGATAATATATCCACACTATAAATATTGTTTAGGGTGTTTTCTGGGAGCCTGTAGCTAGTACAACTAGTTACATAAATAGTTGAAACGATGGATATTATTAATAAGTTAGGGATATTTTTACTGCAGGGCGTTGTCTACGTTCCCCTGTACACCGTATTGTTCTGTCACTTTCTAAAATCCCTGAAAGTATCAAGCCACCTCTGGAAAAGATCATTACTGCTCGCTATTGTGACCTATATTCTGATTACACTGCTTGGTAGTGTTTTCAGTACGTTTAGCCATGTATGGATTGGGCAGTTCATCGGTGCCTTGATGATAGCCTACCTGTTAACACAACTACTGGTTGTGCCTTATTTAAATGCAGTTCTAGCTGCGATGCTAATCGTTGTTATCGGGCAGGATATTTCGCCTATGGTTATTAACTTCGTCAATGAAAATTTAATTTCTTACATATAATTTTCAAACCTGAACTTGTCCTTTTATTTTCGATAGCTCGTTCTGACATACAGGGCTGGCTTCACTCCGTCTGAAGAAGCATAGTGATCTGTACGAAATAACCGGTATTTGCCATTAACGTATTTATACAGATCAAAGTAATAGTTTTTCCCCTGACTACGCTTGCTGCGTAACTGTAACCAGCCATTTGCTGGGGTCAGGTATTCACCAAACTCAAGCTGACCAAGATCTTTAACCCTGCCTTTGCCCACTAAAAAGGCCAGATAACGACAACCCGTATCAGTACAATCTTCTGGTTTGATAGCAATAATCTCACATTGACCATCCAGATTAAGATCGACATGGGCATCAACCTGGTAGTCAGATCTATGTTTTTCAAACAGAAATTCATCGGCCTTTTTACAGGATGTTGGACTCCCTGAATAGGGTATCGGCCAGGCCGGTGCCTTTGCCTGTTCTGCTTTGCTTGGCCGGACATCACTAGCCATGATCTGGCCAGAGAACAGTATTGGAAAAATAAATAACAGTGTTCGGTTCATATCAATCCTGCAATAATATAAAACAACTTATGGAAGCTATTTTAAACGCAATCAGACTGACGGGGTAACATCTCGAGCGCTAAATTGTTATAAGTCATGATTACT
This sequence comes from Gammaproteobacteria bacterium, assembly GCA_029882235.1. Taxonomy (GTDB): domain Bacteria; phylum Pseudomonadota; class Gammaproteobacteria; order UBA6429; family Thiohalophilaceae; genus JAOULB01. The sequence continues at coordinate 2,295 of JAOULB010000378.1, forward strand.
TTTTTAGGAAATCTTTCAAACAACATCGACCGGGCGGATTGCTCGTTCACAGGAACAAAGTGCATATTTTGTCTTGTCTTTGACAAAATTGACAACAAATTAAACGACATCACAATCACTATCCGAGCAAAATTAATAGCCCGCATCGTCCAGCTTTTTTTGCCAGGGCCTGGCGACATGATGCAGGACCGTTTTAATACCGACCGAGTTATATTCTTTGCCATTGACGGGATAGCGGTATTTCTTAGGAAGATTAGGGTTAGGTC
>JAOULB010000379.1 GCA_029882235.1 Gammaproteobacteria bacterium
TGACGGTGCCATCTTCAACGAAGGGTAGAAAGGCATCCTGCTGGGCTTTATTAAATCGATGCACCTCATCAACAAATAACACACTGCCCTGATTGAATTGCTGGCGAACCAGTTTTGCTTCTTCGATAGCCTGGCGGATATCTTTTACCCCAGACAGGACAGCCGAAATCGACAGGAACTTGGCCTGACAACGTTGGGTGATCATTCGGGCCAGGGTGGTCTTGCCGGTACCCGGTGGCCCCCAGAAAATCATCGAATGCAGCTTGCCCGAATTGATGGCCTGACGCAGGGGTTTGTCTTCACCCAGCATATGGGATTGACCAAAGAAGCCATCCAGATCAGTGGGCCGCATTCGATCAGCGAGCGGCTGCCAGGTATTTTGTTGGCTATCAGAAAAGAGGTCGCTCGATTGCTGCATGCACCCTGACCTATTCCTTAATCACATCGACACCGGCTGGCGGTGTAAATTTGAAGGTCGTGGCACTGATTGCGCTGTTGTACTTCACCTTGGTAAAACTGAGCCGATTGAACTGACCAAAGCTGTCTTTCAGCTCCATGGTGATCAGCTTGTTATCCTTGAAGGCCAGTCGGATTTGCTCAAAGTTGGTATCGGCCCGCTTGGGTGAAAGCAGGTACCATTTTGCCCCATCCCACTTGCCCTGGAACTCCACCTTGTAATCGCGATCCAGCATCTTCGGATTGGATAGCACCATGGCCGGTGAATTGGATAACACATCACCCTGTGGCTTGATGATCAGCTGCTCCAGATCTTCATCATAGGACAACAGCGATTGGCCATCGGCGATATAGAGTTGCTTATAGGGATGCTGGTAATCAAGCCTGAATTTATTCGGGCTAACTATATAGATGAGTCCTTTGGTAACCTGTTCGTTTTCACCATGAACCAGGATTTGAGTGAAGTCGGCGGTAATCGTCTTTACACCGGCAAAGTAGCTATCGAGGCTACCGGCGTAAAGTTTCACGGGAAACATACTTATAAACAGCAGGCTTATGCAGACACTCTTATTGGTCAAAATATAACCACCTTCTAATTATCTAATGCACTGTGATTAAATGAACATTACATTTAATGTTCTATGGGCTCAGGTGCCAGGACCTCGCGCGAGCCATTCGATTCTAGAGGCCCTACAACGCCTGCCATTTCCATGGCCTCGACCATACGGGCCGCACGGTTATAGCCGATTCTGAGTCTTCTCTGAACGCCGGAAATTGACGCTTTGCGCGTTTTTGTCACAATTTGGACCGCTTCATCATAAAGTGGATCTTCTTCTGCGCTAGAGTCTCCGCCATTAACACTATTTTCTGAGTCTTCTGCACCAATTTCGAGCACTTCTTCTAAATATTTTGGCGCGCCTTTTGATTTTAAATAATCGACGACTTTATGAACTTCATGATCGGCCACAAACGCACCATGAACGCGCGTTGGGACCGCCGTTCCACCAGGGAGATAAAGCATGTCGCCGTGGCCAAGTAACTGTTCTGCACCCATTTGATCCAAAATGGTGCGAGAATCTACTTTTGAAGAGACCTGAAACGCGATGCGGCACGGAATGTTCGATTTTATTAATCCTGTGAGCACATCCACAGAAGGTCTTTGCGTCGCCAAAATTAAATGTATACCAGAAGCGCGCGCTTTTTGTGCAAGACGCGCAATTAATTGTTCTACTTTTTTGCCTACGAGCATCATCATGTCTGCCAGCTCATCAACGACGACCACAATATATGGCAGGGTTTCGAGTTCCTGGGCAGGTTCAGGATTATCTGCTTTATGGAGAGGATCCAGGATTGGTTGCTTATTGGCTATCGCCTCTTCCACCTTCCGATTAAAGCCGGCAATATTCCTTACCTTTAAGGCAGCCATTAATCGGTAGCGTCGATCCATCTCGGCAACACACCAACGCAGTGCACTGGCGGCTTCCTTCATATCGGTAACCACGGGTGTCAGCAAATGTGGGATACCATCATAGATAGATAACTCCAACATTTTTGGGTCTATCATGATGAGTCGAACATCATCGGGTTTGGCGTTATACAGCATGCTCAGGATCATCGCATTCAGGGCAACTGACTTACCCGCCCCGGTTGTACCGGCAACCAGCAAGTGTGGCATCTTGGTCAGATCGGCGACTGTCGGTATGCCATTAATATCCTTACCCAATGCCAGTGTTAATGGTGACTTGGCTTTCTCGAATTCAGTTGAACGAAGGGTCTCGTTGAGTCGAACGGTTTCCCTGAATTCATTCGGGATTTCCAGACCCACCGTCGGCTTGCCCGGAATAACCTCAACAACACGCACACTGATCGCCGAAAGTGCTCGGGCCAAATCCTTAGCAAGGTTAGTGATTTGACTGACCTTCACCCCGGCGGCAGGTTGTAATTCATATCGAGTGATCACCGGCCCGGGATTGACGGCCACCACTTCGACCTCCACTCCAAAATCGGCGAGCTTCAATTCCACCTGTCGGGAAATAGCCTCAAGTGCTTCGCGGGATACCTGATGTTCACTGACCTCGGCTGGATCCAATATTGAAAGTGGGG
>JAOULB010000043.1 GCA_029882235.1 Gammaproteobacteria bacterium
TGATATGACAGCGGGTGAACTGGATGCAACTGATGCTATGGAACTGGATATCCCTTCTGACATGGATGAAGTTGGAACCAAGCTTGATCTGGCCAAGGCCTATATCGATATGGGTGATCCGGATGGTGCCAAGAGTATTCTTGATGAAGTTATGACTGAAGGAACGCCTCCACAACAGCAGGAAGCTCAGCAACTGATGCAACAAATCTAAAGAATCATCATGCATCCGGTTATCCGGGTTTCTGTTTTCCTGATTTTTGCAATCTCGATTGCACATGCCGATACCGCTCAGCTCATTATTGCTGCCGCAGTGCTAATTGTTTTATATAGCTTTACTCCAAGAATAGACTGGTCAAGGCTATTCAAATTTCTGCTTCGCTTACGCTGGTTTTATATTTCAATCATTTTGTTATATGGCTTTCTTACTCCAGGACAGGCGCTGCTTAGTTCATTACCTGATTTATCCATCGAAGGTCTGCTTGCGGGTGGTCTACAGGTCCTGTGTTTAATGATGATGATTTTTGCTTTACTTGTACTGGTTAGTAACCAGTCTAAATCACAAATGCTGGGTGCACTGTACTGGTGGTTATATCCAGTAAAGCTCATACGACTCTCACGTGAGAAGCTGGCACTTAGAATTATGTTGACCATGCAGGCAGTAGAGCGCCTGCAGGATAAAATTTATGACTATCAGTCCAAGCAGGAATCAACAAATAAATTTCAGAGACTGGTGAATGTAACGACTTATGCATTTAACGAAGTTGTGCATCAGGCGCAGTCGCATAAATCTGAAACGATCAGTTTGTCCTGTCTTGAAACGCCACCTGTCTGGCAGTGGTGTGTTCCTTTTGCACTGATTGTGATGTTTGTTATGAGCAATACTGTTGTTACTTATATGGCTGGAATGCTGGCATGACTCGAATAGCGCTCGGTGTCGAATATAATGGCACACCATTTTGTGGCTGGCAGTATCAGGATCATAGTCCCTCGGTGCAGGAAGAGGTTGAGAAGGCCCTGTCAAAAGTCGCCAATCATGATGTGCGTGTGATCTGTGCGGGTCGAACAGATACCGGGGTACATGCGACTGAGCAGGTTATTCATTTTGATACGGAAGTAGAGCGTACTGATTACCAATGGGTATTTGGTGCTAACGCCAATTTACCCGATTCCATAAGTTTGATTTGGGCAAAGCCCGTGAGTGACGAATTTCATGCCCGGTTTTCGGCAATCAGGAGACGATATCGCTACGTTATCTTTAATCGCAAGGTGAGACCGGCCTTACTTTCAAAACGAAGCGTATGGGAATATCGACCACTGGATGAAACACTGATGGCAAAAGCAGCAAAATTTCTTGAAGGTGAGCAGGATTTTTCTTCTTATAGAGCTCTGGGCTGTCAGGCAAAGAGTCCGATCAGAACCTTAAATTATTTAAAGGTGCATCGGCAGGATGAACTGGTCATTCTTGATCTTGAAGCCAATGCCTTCCTGCAACATATGGTACGAAATATTGCGGGAGTATTAATGACGATTGGTGCGGGTGAACAGCCCATCGAATGGGCCAATGAGATACTACAGTTTCGTGATAGAACCCGTGGTGGCGTGACCGCGCCGCCAGATGGATTGTATTTAACCGGGGTGGATTATCCCGATGAATTTAATATCCCGAAGCTTTCACGGATGCCGGTAGTCTGTTAACCTGCGCGCCCATACAGGCCTGAATCTAAGAGCGAGACTCATGCGAACACGCGCAAAAATCTGCGGTTTAACCCGAACTGAAGATGTTGCTGCGGCTGTCGAGGCAGGCGCCGATGCGATTGGGCTGGTCTTTTATACGCCAAGTCCTCGCCATGTTGATATAGAACATGCAGCAAAACTGGCTAAGTCCGCACCTGCATTTGTCACTGTTGTCGGCCTGTTTGTAAATGCCAGTGAGGCAGATGTGAATAGTGTGATCGATAAGGTCGATATCGACTTGCTCCAGTTTCATGGTGATGAGTCAGAAGCATTCTGTCGCAGTTTTAATCGGCCCTATATTAAGGCAGTCAGAGTGGCATCAGCAAAAGACATTACTCAGGCGGATCGCGAATTTAGCACTGCACGTGCCCTGTTACTCGATACTTATGTCGAAGGGACACCCGGTGGTACCGGCGAGAGCTTTGACTGGTCCATGATCCCGGCTGATACAAAACGTCCACTGATACTTGCAGGGGGACTGAATCCAGAAAATGTCGCAACTGCGATAAAGACGGTCAAACCCTATGCCGTCGATGTCAGTGGTGGAGTGGAATCTGCAAAAGGCATTAAAGATCATGATAAAATACGCGCGTTTATGAAAGAGGTAGGCAGTTTTGTCACAGGCTAAGTCTGAAAATCAAGATAAGTACAATTTGCCCGATGATCGCGGCCATTTTGGCGAGTATGGCGGTATATTTGTAGCAGAAACACTCATGGGTCCGATTCAGGAATTACGCGAGGCCTATGAAAAGTGCATGCAGGATGAGGCCTTTCTGGCCGAACTGGATAACCAGTTACGTCAGTATGTCGGTCGGCCATCGCCACTGTATTATGCTGAGCACTGGAGTAAAAAACTCGGTGGCGCGAAAGTCTATCTTAAGCGCGAAGACCTCAATCATACCGGTGCCCACAAGGTGAATAATACGGTGGGTCAGGCCCTGTTGGCACGACACATGGGCAAGACTCGTATTATTGCTGAGACAGGCGCAGGCCAGCATGGCGTCGCCTCTGCCACGGTAGCCGCACAGCTTGGGCTGGAGTGTGTGGTCTATATGGGTGAGGAAGATATTCAGCGTCAGGCGATTAATGTCTTTCGCATGAAGCTGCTGGGCGCCAAAGTGGTGCCAGTCACCTCAGGTTCAAAAACCCTTAAAGATGCGCTTAACGAGGCCATGCGCGACTGGGTCACCAATATCGACAATACCTTTTATATTATCGGCACCGTTGCGGGTCCGCATCCGTATCCTGCCATGGTGCGTGATTTTCAGGCCATTATCGGCCGTGAAGCCAAAGAACAAATCCTCGAACAGGAAGGCCGCTTGCCCGATGCTCTGGTGGCCTGTGTCGGTGGTGGCTCTAATGCCATTGGCCTGTTCTATCCCTTTATTGATGATAAAGACGTGGCCATGTATGGCGTCGAAGGCGCGGGTGAGGGTATCGAAACCGGCCGACATGCTGCGCCCCTTTGCGCCGGTAAATCAGGTGTTTTACACGGCAATCGGACCTATCTGGTTGAGGATGCCGATGGTCAGATCATTCCTACACACTGCATTTCTGCAGGGCTGGATTATCCTGGCGTGGGCCCTGAACACGCCTGGTTGAAAGACAGCGGTCGTGCGAATTATGTCTCAGTCACTGATGAAGAGGCTCTGCAGGCTTTTCATGATCTGACTCGTATCGAAGGCATTATCCCTGCGCTGGAATCGAGTCATGCACTGGCCTATGTCAGTAAAATGGCCCCAACTATGGACAAGGATAAGATCATCGTGGTGAATCTCTCCGGGCGTGGTGACAAGGATATCCATACCGTGGCGAATCTAGAGGGTATTTCTATATGAACCGCATCGATGCCCGCTTCGCTGAGTACAAAAAACAGGGCCGTGTCGCACTGGTACCCTATGTCACGGCCGGCGACCCAGGTCCAGACACGACCGTACCCCTGATGCATGCCATGGTGAAGGCGGGTGCAGATATATTAGAATTAGGTGTACCGTTTTCTGATCCCATGGCCGAAGGGCCAGTGATTCAAAAGGCCATGGAGCGTGCGCTGGAGCATCACGTCTCCCTGCGTGACGTTCTCGGGATGGTGAGCCAGTTTCGCCAGCAGGATGACACCACGCCTGTTTTGCTGATGGGCTACCTGAACCCAGTCGAAATTATGGGCTATGAGGCCTTTGCTGAAGCGGCAGCCAAAGCAGGGGTGGATGGTGTGTTACTGGTCGATATCCCGCCAGAAGAAGCTGCACCACTACTCGTGGCCCTGGCAAAGCACAAACTGGATATCGTCTTCCTGGTATCACCAACAACAAGCGATGAGCGAATCCAGACGATTGCCCGTTCCAGTAGTGGTTTTGTCTACTATGTCTCTCTCAAGGGGGTCACCGGTGCTGGACATCTGGATACTGACGAGGTTGCGGACCGCGTTAACCGAATCAAAAGCTACACAGATTTGCCTGTTGGCGTTGGTTTTGGTATTAAAGACGCCGATTCCGCTGCTCGGGTGGCAAAAGTAGCCGATGCCGTAGTGGTCGGTAGCGCTCTGGTAAAAAAAATCGAAGAATTTGCGGGTTCGGCCGATAAGCTTGAGGCGGCAGTAGCAGGATTAATCGCTGAGATTCGTGCCGGTATCGATCAGGCTACAGTCTAAGAACTGTGAACAAAAACAATGATATATTGATAATAATAAGCTAAGGTTACAACTATGAACTGGTTTAGCAAATTACTCCCAACTCGAATTCGTACCGAGACCAGCACCAATAAGAAAAGTGTGCCAGAAGGTCTGTGGGCCAAGTGTAATAGCTGTGGTGCCGTACTTTATCGCGCCGAGCTGGAACGCAATATGGATGTCTGTCCGAAGTGTAGCCATCATATGCGTATTGGTGCACGAGCACGTCTTGATCTGTTCCTTGATGAAGCGGATCGCATTGAGATTGGCTCAGAGCTTAAACCTGTCGATGCCCTTAAATTTAAGGATATCAAAAAGTATAAAGACCGCCTGATTCAGGCACAAAAAGCCACTGATGAAGATGATGCGCTGATTGTTATTCAGGGCAAGGTCAAAGGCGAGGCCGTTGTTGTCGCTGCCTTTGAATTCAAGTTTATGGGTGGTTCCATGGGCTCGGTGGTGGGTGAGCGTTTCGTGCGTGCCGTGAATGCTTGTCTCGAAAAGAATATCCCTTTTATCTGTTTTTCTGCCTCTGGTGGTGCCCGTATGCAGGAAGCCCTGTTTTCGCTGATGCAAATGGCCAAGACCAGCGCGGCACTGACACGTATGCAAAAACGTGGTCTGCCATTTATCTCTGTCATGACTGACCCAACCATGGGTGGGGTCTCCGCTTCTTTCGCCATGCTCGGTGATATTAATGTGGCTGAACCTAATGCCCTGATTGGTTTTGCCGGACCGCGTGTGATTGAACAGACTGTGCGTGAAACGCTGCCAGAAGGCTTCCAGCGTAGTGAGTTCCTGCTTGAGCATGGTGCGATCGATATGGTCGTTGACCGACGCGATATGCGTGATCGACTGGCCAGCATTCTGTCTATGCTGACACACCGTTCAGTTGCCTGAACAGAAACGCTCTAAAACAAGCTGATTGACTGTTTCACTGGTCAGGCCGGTGTCAAAACAATTTCAGACCCTGAACGATTGGTTAAGCTGGCAGGAGACCCTGCATCCCAGCGAGATAGATCTGGGTCTGGAACGTGTGCAGCAGGTCTATCAACGACTTCATCCCGATCAGACCCATCCCTATAAAGTCATTACCATTGCTGGCACCAACGGCAAGGGCTCCAGTGCGGCAATACTGAGTTCGATTCTGCTGGCTGCCGGGTACAAAGTCGGTACTTATACTTCTCCTCATTTGTTTCGTTATAACGAACGCATCTGTATCAATGGTGTAATGGCCTCTGATGCAGCGATTGTTGAGTCCTTTGTACGCATCGATCAGGCGCGTGAGGATATTTCGCTGACCTATTTTGAATTCGGTACGCTGGCGGCGCTGGATATATTTAATCGTTCAGAGCTAGATGTAGTTGTGCTGGAAGTGGGACTGGGGGGACGACTGGATGCAGTGAATATTATTGATTGTGATGTGGCGCTGATCACCTCCATTGGAATCGACCATATCGACTGGCTGGGCCCGGATCGAGAATCCATTGGCAAAGAAAAGGCCGGCATTATGCGGGCAGGTAAACCTGTCGTATGCAGTGATATTGATATGCCGGCTTCGATTTCAGAATATGCGAACCAGATAGGGGCGCGGTTGTATCGAATTGGCCAGGAATTTTCGGTACAGCTGAATCAAGGCGACTGGTTCTGGCAATCAGCAGATAAACAACAGCAAGGTTTGCCCGCGCTTTATATCAAAACCGAGCACATGCTCAATAATGCGGCGGGTGCCTTAATGGTACTGGAGTTGCTGGCCAATGATTTACCCATTGCACAGCAACACCTGCGGCAGGGGTTATTGGCTCTGAAACTGCCTGCTGGGCGCCAACAGGTGATCACAGAGCCAGTAATGACCATTGTCGATGTCTCCCACAATGTCGACAGCGTGCGATCACTGGCGACCATGTTGTCGCAGCAGGACTGTGGTGGAAAGACTCATGCGGTTATTGCGATGCTGCAGGATAAGGATATATCTGGCGTATTTACTCAAATGGAATCCATAGTCGATCACTGGTATCTGGCAAGCTTGCATGTCCCACGTGGCGCCAGCGCGGAGAAATTGCACGAGGCCCTGGCACAGACGGCTAAAACCACACGTGCCAGCTGTTATTCATCGGTCACGGCAGCGGTCAAATCGGCCCATGCAGAAATGCAGCAGGCTGATCGACTGGTGATCTTTGGCTCATTTTATACAGTGGCAGAGGCAATGGTGCACAGCGTATAATGCCCAATTCAGAGCGGTAAAGAGTTCTATCTGTGGATAAACAAATTTTGAAACAACGTATTGTTGGCGCCATTGTTCTGGTTGGATTGGCGGTGATATTTATCCCCATGATTCTGTCTGGTGGCAAAGATTCGATGCCGTTGTTTGGCAGTAATATTCCCGACAAACCGAAAAAGCTCGAGCAGCTCAAATCCGTAGAGATGCCAGCCCGAGCTGAAATCCCGGAACAGGTGAGCAAACGTATCCCGATTGATGAAAATACCTCTCCCGAGGTCAATGAGAAATTACTTGAGCCTAAATCTTCCAGTACGAGCAAAGAGAAAAAATCTGCTGAGAAAAAGCGTAAGCAGGAACAGAAAAAAACAGAACAGGAAAAACCTGCCAAGGCCTGGGCCGTACAGGTCGGTAGTTTTGCGCAGCGTGATAACGCAATGAAATTGCGTGACAAGTTACGCAAGAATAAATATCCAGCCTTTGTAGAGTTAGTCAAAAGCAAAGATGGTAAAGTTTATCGAGTACGGGTTGGTCCTGATGTGACGCGTACGCTGGCAGAAAAACGCATGCAGAATTTGCGTGACAAAATGAAAATCTATGGCGTTGTCATGCGTCATCCCTGAGGCGGAAAGTCAGTAAGTTATGGTCTGGATCGATTTCGTTATTCTTCTCATTATTATCCTCTCTGCGGTTATCAGCAGCGTGCGCGGTTTTGTGCGTGAGGCATTGTCCTTATCGGGCTGGATTATCGCATTTTGGGTATCACTGACATTCTCAGGCGGGCTATCGACTCTGTTTGATGGTTCGATTAATGACCCAATCTTGCGATTAATTGTCGCCTTTCTGATTCTGTTTATCGCCAGTTTGATCGTTTCCGCCATTGTGAATTACTTTGTTATTCAACTTGTCCAACGCACCGGCATGACTCGTGCCGATCGTTCAGTGGGTATTGTATTTGGCGTCTTACGCGGCATCTTAATTGTCACGGCAATGGTGATGTTCTCAGGATTAACACCTTTTCCTCAGACCGCATCCTGGGAGAATTCATTCTTTCTTTATTACTTCGAAGGAATTGCGGTCTGGTTGCGTGATCTAATGCCCAGTGATATGGCGCGAAGTTTTACCTTCTGATCATGGGTGGTAAATTGATTAAGACTTTTACTGAAAATGCCGTTATTCTCTGATGTAGAGATGGACGAATAAGCCCGAGGAACGCTTATGTGTGGAATCATTGGTATTGCTGCGAATAGCCCTGTTAATCAGGCGCTTTACGATGGCCTGACTGTTTTACAGCATCGAGGGCAGGATGCGGCAGGTATTATGACCTGTGATGACGATCGTATCTATTTGCGTAAGAGCAATGGCCTGGTGCGTGATGTGTTTCATACCCGTCATATGATGCGTCTGCTCGGCAATATTGGCATTGGTCATGTGCGTTATCCAACAGCCGGTTGTTTTTCATCCGCAGAGGCGCAGCCTTTTTATGTCAATTCACCCTTTGGTATTGCCCTGTCACACAATGGTAACCTGACCAATGCGGAAGATTTGAAACGTGACCTGTTCCGTGAAGATCGTCGTCATATCAATACTGATTCAGATTCAGAAATTTTACTCAATGTGTTTGCGCATGAATTACAGAATGTCAGCAAAATGGAAGTCAACGCCGCAGATGTTTTTGCGGCAGTAGCTGGTGTACATCGACGTTGTAAGGGTGCCTATGCCGTCATCACCATGATCGCTGGACGCGGTATTGTTGGTTTCCGTGATCCTAATGGTATTCGCCCTCTGGTACTTGGAAAACGCGAAACCAAAGACGGCACTGATTATATTCTTGCCTCTGAAAGTGTTGCGGTTGATGTGTTGGGTTATGAATTTATGCGTGATGTTGCGCCAGGCGAAGCGGTGTTCGTTGATGCTGATGGTCAGTTACACAGCCAGCAATGTGCAGAGAAAACAGAATTAACCCCCTGTATTTTTGAACATGTTTATTTTGCCCGTCCTGACTCAATTATGGATGGTGTGTTTGTTTATAAGGCACGTATGCGCATGGGTAAGTATCTGGCGCAAAAGATCAAACGTGTTTATCCCGATCATGGCATCGATGTTGTGTTACCCATTCCGGATACCAGTCGAACCTCGGCCTTGCAACTTTCCTATGAGCTGGGTGTTAAATACAGTGAAGGCTTTATTAAAAACCGTTATATCGGTCGCACCTTCATTATGCCGGGACAGAAAGAGCGTAAGAAATCTGTACGTCAGAAGCTCAATGCGATTGAATCTGAGTTTAAAGGCAAGAATGTTTTACTGGTTGATGACTCAATTGTGCGTGGTACAACCTCAAAACAGATCATCCAGATGGCGCGTGACTCTGGCGCAAAAAATGTCTATTTCGCCTCAGCCGCACCACCGGTACGTTACCCCAACGTTTATGGAATCGATATGCCATCCGCGCATGAGCTCATTGGTCATGGTCGTGATGACAAACAGATTGCAGATGTGATTGGTGCTGACTGGTTAATCTATCAGGATCTGGAAGATTTGATTAAGGCAGTCAATATTAAAGCACCCGATATCAAACGTTTTGATACATCAGTTTTTAATGGTGAATATGTAACGGGTGATATTAACGCAGAATACCTTGCTCGTATTGATCAGCTACGAAACGATACGACCCGTAGTGAAAGTTCGAAAGATAATGAGGTGGTTGAGATGCACAACACTGCCTGATTGATGATCTGGAGTTGACATCAGTAAAATGATTTCATATTCTCTACCAACAGCGCCGATTTGATATGTCAGCTTGCGGGCGCTTAATAAATACAGCTAAAGAGCGGGATACCTGCCTTAGCGAAGCTGATGCGGGTTTTTTTATGCCCATTTACTTTGTATAGATATCTTATAGAGGGTGTAACAATGAGTGATTCAGACGACTGGGCATTAGAAACACTGGCGGTGCGAGCAGGGCAGGTTCGTACTCATGAAGGCGAACATGCTGAAGCCATTTTCCCAACATCAAGCTATGTGTTTGATAGTGCCGCGCATGCCGCAGCACGTTTTGGTGGCGATGAGCCTGGTAATATCTATTCTCGTTTTACCAATCCCACGGTGAGAACCTTTGAGCAACGACTGGCTGCGCTGGAAGGTGGAGAAAGTTGTGTCGCCACGGCCTCAGGCATGTCTGCGATCCTGAGTACCTGTGCAGCGTTATTACAGTCGGGTGATCACATTGTTTCATCGCGCAGTATATTTGGTACCAGTACTGTTCTATTTAATAAATATCTGTCTCGTTTTGGTATTGAGACGAGCTATGTTTCTTTAACGGATTTGTCCGACTGGGAACAGGCGATTCAGCCAAATACAAAGTTATTGTTTCTTGAGACGCCATCAAACCCATTAACGGATGTTGCAGATATTGCAGCACTCTCTAAGTTAGCCAAAAAGAATGATTGTCTGTTGGTTGTCGATAACTGTTTCTGTACCCCTGTATTACAACAGCCATTAAAGTTGGGCGCGGATATTGTCATTCATTCTGCCACCAAGTATCTGGATGGGCAGGGCCGTTGTATTGGTGGTGCGGTAGTTGGTGATAGCAAACTGGTTGGTGAAGAGGTGTATGGTTTT
>JAOULB010000044.1 GCA_029882235.1 Gammaproteobacteria bacterium
AGGATAATACTGCATTAGGCGATGCAGTGAATATTGCCTTTAGAATGGAAAGTTCGACCAAGGTACTCGATAAGGATATTGTCATTAGCGAATATTCATTTAAACAACTACCCGAGAAGTTCTGGCATGGCAAGGTTCAGAATATTAATGTTAAAGGTAAGCGCGACCCGGTTGGGATTCTTGCTCTGAATTTTGACGAAGCTAAAAAATTACTCGCAAAATTCAGCTAAGAAATATTTTCAAATCTTCGGTTAGTGACTCCATTTCCAGTTTAATGCTGTTAATTAATTTAGCAGCATTATCAACATCCTCAACACTGGTATCGCTAGCTTCCCCAGTAATGGCAGTTTGGCCATCTTCGACAATACCGACATCTTCATCCGGAATGAATTTGGCGAGTACAACATAGGCTTCAAACAGACTATTGCGGAGATCTTTATTTTCATCGCCGATTTCTTTCAGGATCAATTGAATGGCATCCTTAATCTGGTCTTTAGTGTGTGGCAGTAGTGATACAGGGTGGGCATAACCCATATCAGTGATATTTGCGAGTATTTTCCCGTAGTCGTTCAGGATCTGCTCAGCAGCCTGGATTTTATCAATATGTTGTTCAGTCATGGAGTTGTTCTCTTGTGCCTGTATGCGACGATGATGGATGCCTGAATATGGTTTTTCCCCAAAACCTAAAGTTGAAAGATATTTGGCCGAACTACATCTAGTATAAAGAGTAAATCCTGTATTTATTTATAAAACTAGAACAGGCTAACGGAAAAAGTCATATTTTTCCCTATTTCTGCTCCCTGGCTTATCTATAATTTAAAGCTCGGCTGTAAGTATAGGGGATTTCCAGGATGAGACGATATCAAATTATCAATAATAGTGTGGTTTAAAAATATTTGAATGGGTGGAATAGAGTCAATGACAGATATGCAGCTGCTACTAAAAATTGGGGTTCCTCTTGCGGCCACAGTGATTTTGGCAATAGCCCTGTTTAAGGTGCTACGAGGATATTTTTCCAAAAATAATCACGCCCGCTTGATTAAGAAGATCAGCAAACGAGCAATACGCAATGTTATTATTCCTGATGCGGTAGAAGGATCATCATTTATTGATTGGGTAATTTTAACCCCTAAGGGGATTCTGGTGTTAAATATAAAATCTTACCGCGGTATGATTTTTGCCTCAGAAAATATTCATCAATGGACGCAGGTGGTTAATAAACGCAGCTATACATTTAAAAACCCGCTACCTCAGCTTGAGCTTGACGTAGTCACAATTAAATCATTTATTCCTGGCGCCCCTGTTAAGGGATATGTCGTGTTTGATTACGATAGTGTTTTTCCAAAGGGGAAGCCTGCCAAAGTTACAACCATTAATGAAATAAAACAGAATATTCAACTCTTCAGTGAAGGTGAAATTAGTGAAGAACTAAACGAGTACTGGAACAAACTAAAAGAAACATTAAAACAAAATGAAAAAGAAGGCTATTCGAACTCACATAGGATAGAAAATTCGGTGTAAAATAATTGCCACTGGGTTTTTGGGAGGAAGCCGGCTTGAAAAAAACTATCATATCTATTGCCTTATTTGCTTTATCGCCGACTATCTTTGCCGATAGCTTTAACGGTGATGTCGTTAGGGCGCTATTTACAACAACAATAAAAAATAATGAGCCGCAAAACGAAGTGCTAATTCTGGAGAATAACAAGAAAAATATATTTTTCTTTACAGAGCTTCGAAATATGCAGGGTAGAACTGTTATTCACCGATGGGAATATAATGGCAAAGTAATCAAAGAAAAAAAGATCAAGGTAAGCAAAAAACGTGTTCGTGTTTCTTCAAGTCATAGCTTGTCACCAAAACAAACAGGAAAATGGACGGTTGTTGTAACTAATGACAAGGGCTGGCCATTGAAGGCGGCAATATTTAAATATGTAACAAAAGGGAAGAAGTAGAGATTGTTATTTCAGGCCAGCGAGTTTGCGTTTAAATTCTAATTCGGCTTCATAACGCACCTTTTCCTCAGCAGCTGCAATTGTTCCAGGTTTTGCAGGCAAGTTCTCTCCGTCGATAGCGGATACTTCGGTGAAATTGAGCTGAATTTTCGTTGTATAAGCAACACTACTTAGAGCAATAATCAACAAAACACTGGCGGCAGCGGCGATAAAACTTTTCTTCTTTTTAGCCTGTGGATATGCATAGCGGGCGTTTTCAATATTATTGTCGAGTACAAGGTTGAATCCAGAGGGTGAGTCTGTGGATTCAATTTTAACAGGCTCATCGGCAGCCTGTTCGACTGGATCCGGTAGCTGGATCAGAAGCACATCGTCTTGCTCCTGCAAAAATATATTGCTGATATTTTCCTGTGCAGACTGCTGTTTTATGGGCTCAGGCTGTTTAGGTTCGACACTCTTGCTTGGGAATTTAAATATGAACACATCGCTGTCACTTTCCAGTATGGTTCTGTCCTTGAGTTTTTTAATGGTCGATTTTGTTTCTTTATGACGTGCTTCTTCTGATTGTCTTTGTTGCTCAGTCTCATTGAGCTTCTGTTTGATCTGTTTTGCGAGTAGTTCAGCCGCTTTTTCATCAGCTATGGAAACTTCAACAGGTGCCGCAGCGAGTTCTTCATCAAGAGTGAAAACATCTTCATGAGAAATGGTTGTGATTTTTCTGGCACGATTTGTCTGTTCTTTTAATAATTTTTTCGTTTTCTGAATATCATCATTTATTTTTTGAGTTTCTTTTAAGGCTTTTTCGCGAATCGCTTTTGCTTCTGCTTCTGCAGCTATGCGCGCTTCTTCAGCAGCCTGTTGTTTGGCCTGTTCTACTTCCTGCTGAAGTTTCTGGCGGATTTCTCTATGTTCTTCATCGGCTTTGGCACGTAATAACTCAATTTCCTGTTTAAGCTGTTCAGCTTCAAGTCGGGCTTGCTGAATAATCTGTTCGCCTTCCTGGTTCGCTTCTTCTTCAGCAATGCGTTTTGCTTCTTCACGAACACGCTGCTTGGCCGCTAGAATTTCAGACTCGATCTGTTTCTTAATACCCTGTTGTTCTAAATTGGCCTGTTGGCGTAACTGAGAAATTTCATTTTTAAGTTCTTCAGCTTCACGTTTTGCCTGCGCAATGATCTGAGCTCTTTCCTGCTCAGCCTGTTGACGCATATCTTCAGCCAGTTTTTTGTTTTGTTCAATGGAGGCCTCAGCGCGCTTACGTGTTTCTTCTAATTGCTTTTTAAGACGTGCAGTTTCTCTCGCCTCTATATTTGTTACATTAGCTTCGATTTCCTTTTTAAGTCGAGCGGCTTCTTCCAGTGCAGCCTGCTTAACCTTATTGGCTTCAGTTAATATCCTGGCTGATTCTTTCTTGGCTGTCAGTACGGGATCAATGACAGGTGTCGACGTAACACTAGCTGTGGTAGGTTTACTGGCCGATGGTTTGCGTGTGACTTTAGGATTATTGGTCGGTGTCGATGTTGGCTGTTTTATATCTGTCCGTGAATTAGTGTCATGGTGATCTGTCTTGTGTACAAGATTATCGGCTTGTTGATGAATCTTGTTTGCGGCCTCACGTAATTTTTCCACGCTGGATAGCGTTTCTTTTTTAACTTCGGGAGTTTTCCTGGCGGGTTTATCCTCTTTCTTCGGTAATGGTACAACTTTGTTATCTTCGGTCTTTTTCCTGGCAACAGGTACAGGAGCAGGTATGCTTTTCTTCCTGGTCATTTCCTTGACGGGTTGTGATTCCAGTTTCGCAAGCTGGCCTTCAATGATTTTACAATTAAAGCCATGTTGATTCAGCAGGAATGCAGCAGCTGCACTTTCTTTACCATTATCACAATAGCTAAGGTATTCACGATTGAGGTCGAGAGTGGGAATACGCAGGCGTAGCATCGATAAAGGAATGTTAACCGAATGAGGAAATGAATTATTTTCAAAATCTTTTTTCTGGCGGACATCGATAATTGACATGGTGGGATTTTTTTTATTGATCACAGTGCCGATGTCGATGTACTGCATTAGTGGTTTAAACAGTATTGATTTAAAATCTTCTTTTGAAAGACGCATAAGTATGCCATCTTCGAGCATAGTGACGTTGGCACTTCTTTTACCATCTGTAATCAGTGCTTCTTCACCAAAGCCGTTACCAATGCTGAGTTCAGCAAGTCGAACTTCTTCAGACGTAGGGATAGGTCGACGTGATACGGCGCAGGTGCCCTGTTTTACAACATAATAGTAATCACCCTTGTCACCCTGCTTAATAATTTTCTGTCCCGCTTTAACAGGAACTTCTTCCATGCGCATGAGCAGGCTCTGAATGTTATCAGTGGGGATGCTGAGAAAGGCACGCGACTGGAGAAATTTCATCATCCAGTCAGTAGCTTCATCAGACACACCGATTTCAGTGACCTCATACTCACCTGACTGATTGTCATCAAGTAGAATTTCTAGCAGTGAGGCGTCAATATATAGAATACTGGAGGCAGTTTTTGTTCTTGCGGTACAGGGTCGAGGGGTCGCGTTTGCGATGGGAGAGCGAGCTTCGTCAGACTTGGCTTTTAATACTTTAGATTTTGATGCAGCACCGCTGGTGAGTAATTCGATCTGGCCAGATAATAAATAGAGGACATTACTGTCTTTCTCACCCTGGCGAAATAAGGTTCGGCCAGCAGGCAGGTTTTCCACCGTGGATTGTCGAATAATATCGTCGAGCTTATCGCTACTTAGCGCATTAAGTAACTCAAGCGATTTGAGATACTTTTTCTCGAGAAATTTACTGACAGCGCTCATCGGAATAAATAAATATCCTGGTTAAAAATTGTACAATTAGACGCTCTCGGACTAGTGATTTAGACTTTGTCCAGAGCTTAAAAGTGTCATCGACCCAATATTAAAATAGTCGATCTTTGTATGGAGGACTGTGACCCCTTTCACAAAGGCCGATTTTATCCCTTTTTAGATGGGTATTTTCAGGCTATGAGGGCAGGAAATCAATCGGGTAGGTGACAGTAACGGTACTGACTTGTCTGGGCGCAAAGCGGAATAATTTGATACGAGCGATGAGTTTGTTTTCCAGTGCCTTATTTTTTAATTCACTGGAAACAATACGGACTTTTATCACCTGGCCATTCGGTGCAATGGTTAGTTCCAGTACAACCTTGCCCTGCAGTGTGGGATCTTTCCGAAGTGCACGATTGTAGATACTGAAAATGGCACCTTTGTTCTTCTGGAAGACCAGTTCGATTTCTTCCTCGGCACGCGAGGAGCCGCCACCTGAGCTACTACGGCCACGGCCACCTGAGCCACCAATTGAGCTTTTAACGCTGCTTGCCTGGCGTGAAGCGAGTTGCTCATTGCCGGTTGCACGACTTAGCTTGCGTGTATTAATGCCACCACTGCCACGCGTCGCCGTTTTTTCCAGTGATGAGGTCTTGCTATTGGTTCTTTCCTTACTGGATTTAGACAGGGGAACGGCACTTGATATTGCTGACATATCAAAAGTTTCGCGCAAGGATGAAAGTTCTTTGCTCATCGCCAGCAGGCCACTGCTCTGTGCCTTTTTGCGTGCAGCAGCGACTTTATCTTTTTTGGGTTTGGGTTTCTTTTGGGCGATCGCCTTTTTTGGTTTAGGGAGTGCTTTCTTTTTCTCAATAATGAGCTTGGCCAGGCGAGGTGAGACTTGCTCAAGTTTCTTTTGTTCTTTTTCCGGAACTGGCAAATATGGAATTGTGATGCCAACGACAATAGACAGAAATAGAATTATTTTTAAGATTTTGGTAAAGCGCTGATCATTCTCAGTCTCTGACCATGGGAGAACAGGATCCTGCCAGTATGTATATGATGCGGCCATGCTTATTTCTGCCCCACCTGTTTCTGAACCACAGCAAGAGAAATATTTGAATAGTTTGCAGTAGCGCAGCTGAGCATGATTTTTTTCAGTACTCGATAATGGGTTTGTTTATCACCCATGATGGTGACACCACGTTTGGATGCCGGTTTTTTGTTTTTCTGTTTACGTGATTCCAGATCCAGTTCTTTTAATATATTCACCAGTTCAGCAATGACGGGTGATTTTTGCCGCGAGGCGATTGCTGTTTTTATGATGGGCTTACCTTGAAACATGACATTCTTTTCATTGACCATAATGACGATGTTTTCTTTTGGCCGCTGGCTCGAAGTTGATTCAGGTAGCTTCAGCGCCTTCGGCGTAGGTAAAATCTCAGAGTCGGCGGCGCTCACCAGCAGGAAAAATACCAGAATAGTAAAAATATCCATCAGTGAAACCATATTCAGACTGGCGGTTCGATCACCACGTCGTGAATGATGACGATGCATTCTTTTTGCGCGACGAGAATCAGACATAATTAACCCGGTGCATCTCCAATGGATAAATCAGGGAACAATTCAGCCTCAATAATTGAGCCTTCCTGTGTCGTGTGGAATGACCTGACGGCGTCCATAATCTTGATCAAAGTGTCATAAGGTGTGGTTTGCTGCGATAAAATGGTTGCTGCCGTTTTCTTTGGATAGCCTGCTTTGACCTGTTGTATCGTTTTCGAAAGCAACATGAAATCAGGCTGGCCATCACGCGGTGAAATTTTTCGTAAAATTTTATTCCCATTAACTACGAGTATGGTTTTATCACGGACAACAATTTTTAAATTAAATGTTGGTTTTTTCTTATTCGACTTATTACTGCTTTCTGAAGTCGGCAAATTCAGCTCAAGGATCGATAGATGTGTAAACACCGCCGTCATCAACAGAAACGGTACCAGAATCACCATCAGATTCAGGAAGGCAGTGATATTAAGCGCTGTTGCCTCAGGAGAGGACTTGCGCAAATGACGACGCCTAACTCTAGCCATTACTTGATTTACGTTGCAACATCAGGTTGACAAACTTAACGGTCGCCATTTCCAGGCTATCGACAATTTCTGTCGTCTTGGTTTGCAGAACCGCATAAATCAATAGCAGCGGGATTGCCGCCATCAGACCAAAGGCCGTGGTGTTCATTGCTACCGAGATACTGGTGGAGAGAATTTCTGCCTTCATGGCGGGGTCGACCTGAGCAACCGCAGTAAAGGCCTTAATCAGACCGATAATAGTCCCCAGCAGGCCAAGCAGGGTGGCGATATTGGCAAAGGTCGCGAGATAATGTGTGCGCTTTTCCAGTCGCGGAATGGCTTCCATCATGCTTTCTTCCATTGCCGCTTCGATATCATCGCGATTGGGGGCAGATTTATAACGCGCCAGTCCCTGACCAAGCATGCGGCTGACCGCCTTATTCGACTTGGCAGTGATGTTATAAGCCGATTGAAAGTCACCCTTCTGAATCAATGGCAACAATTGAGAGAGTAATCTTCGATTGCCCATTTTAGATGCTGTCAGATATATATAGCGCTCGATGGCGATGGCCAGTCCAATCGCAAATACGATCATAATGGGGTACATAAATGGCCCCCCATCCTGGAAAAAACTTACTACGCTTGCATACATGTTTCTCTCCTGAGGTAAATATGTTTGCCTGAAATTATTTTATTTTGGCGGATTCAGGATCCGCGAAATCTTTGTAATTAATGGCCAATGTATTGAGCCAGAATACTGATTACCGTTTACTGGTTCTCAGTTTCTGGATTTGCCGCATTAGTCATACTCTGATAATACTCAATTTTACGTCGGAAAACATTCCGGTCAATCGGTACCAGTGCGTCGTCGATCAGACTCTCCAGTGGCGGCTCACTTAAGTCAGGTAATTCGGATTTTTTCCATGGCACGATATAGAGTACCTTGGGTAACTCCTGGTTACCAATCACGGCTGTACCCTGCATAATAATTCTTTCTCTCGCCTGTGCAACACTTACGAGGCCAACAAGGCAAAGGCATAGCAATAACTTTTTCATCCCTTCTCTCCTTTCGGTTTGTTCTCTGCCGTATCGCGGCGTTTTAGATCGACGATCCATTTCTCGACCATTTTGTCACTGTCGTCGGTAATATCCTGATAGCGCTGGTAGTGTTTAAGCGCCATTTGCATATCGAATAAATACAGGTCATACAAAATGCCAATATTAAGATGGGCGAAGGCATAGTCGTCATCAATTTTCAGGGCGGCTTGATAGGCCTTTTTTGAGTCTTCAAAGCGCCCGAGATGGCGATAGGCAATACCCAGATAGTTATGCGTCATCGGGTTTGCAGGATTGAGTTCAATGGACTTGGTTAAACTGCTTTCGGCCTGATCAAACTTGTTGAGCTTGATATAAATCATTCCTATATTGGCATGTGCGCCGGCCAGCTTAGGGTATTTTTTAATGAGTTGTTTAAACTGAGCCAGCGCCGTTGTCGTCTTTTTCGCCTTCATGCTGGCCAGTGCCTTTGCATATTCGCGTTCAGCATTGGCGGGTATGTCCGGAGTGTTGATGGTTGGTGCACCACCACAGGCTGCCAGTGTGACTGACAGAAACAGAGCGAGGCCGGTATTATTAATGAATGGCTTCAACATAGGGCTCACTCTTTTCAGTCTTGGCATAACGTATGGGTTGTAATTCTTCTAACTGTTTCAAACTATTTTTAACCCATTTATCATAAATTCCCTGCTTAACAAATTCGGTGTTGGCGATATGAATATCAATCGCCTTTTCTTCAAATGGGAAGGCCTGTTCTTCCAGTAATAGATTATATTGTTCCTTTTCAATCGCAGACAGCCCTTTTGGACGCTGTGACTTCATCAGGGAACGTGAAAAGTCGTGATAAACCTCAGCAATATGATAGGTGGCCGAAGTAGAAACATCGGCAACTTTATACTTCATCGCATTCTTGTAGGCGAGAATCGTTTTTTCCATCAGGCGTTTTTTCTTCTTCAAACTTTTCTTTAATGGGATTTTTAACGGTGTTTTACGATAACTGGCCATCAGTGGATAGGCCATGGTTAAAGTAGCCTGTGCAGCCAGGAAGCGTGTGCGATCGGTGTTGGCTGTTTTTGCCTGTTTTTCAGCCTGAATGGTTTCCTTTAACCAGTAAATCTGTTCGCGTGGCTGCTTCGCTGATTTGTAATACATCGCTAGCTGATAGCGCGCCTCGATAGACTCAGGATATTTACGTGGGAATTTTTTGATATAGTTTTTATAAATCGTCGCAGCCTTTTTACCCTGACCACTATCCTGATAAAGACCCGCGGCTTCCCATAGACGTGCCTGTCGGTACGCGGTGTTCTTGCCTGGTAAACTGGCCATGCGTTCAATTTCTTTTGCCGCCTTAAGTTTCTGTCCTGTTTGCGAAAAGATGTAAGCCAGCTTTTCGGTTACACCCAGTTGCAGTTTTTTCTGTTTTGGATAGCGGCGTCTAAATTTATTCAGTACATCTTCAGCTTTTTTGAAGTCTTTTTGTTCAATCAAAACGGTTGCCGCATCATATTCGGCATTAATCCGCATTGTAGAATTTGGCGTTGCGTGGGATAAACGTAAGAAATGATGCGCTGCCATTTTCAGGTCGCCATCGGCTTTACTTTTTTCGCCTTGTTTATAAATGGAAGCGGCCAGACGACTTTCGATTTTCTTATGATGCTTTGTACGCTTAACTTTAATTGCAAGCAGTTTGCTGTAAGCAGTTTCGGCACCAACATAATCTTTTTGATCAAATTTGGCATGGCCAATGATGCTGTAGGCGACCAGATCGAGTTTTTTGTTTTTATTACTGGCGACCAGTACACGTTCAGCTGTCGCAATAGCGGCGGGATAGTCACGCATAGTGTAAAGTTGTTCAGCGGTGTTACTGAGTACTGAGGCAAGGCGCTGATCATGAGGGAAACGTTCCCCGAAGCGTAAGGCACTAATCGTGTTTTTCTTACGTAAGTCAGCAAGAGCCGTTTTGTTTTTAAGATTTAACTTAATTAGCTTGGTATAGGTTAACAGCGCAGCATAAGCACTTTCCGCACTCTTGGGGTGTTGTGGATAGTCATAGGCCGCCTTTTCAAACTCGACCACGGCACGATTATATTGACGAGTTTCGTTATAGGCCTCAGCCAGCAGGAAGTTGATCTTTACTGTGTTGGCTTCAGTTGGGAAGGCTTTGATATATGTGTCATACCAGGCGATCGCCTTACGATAACTCTCTAACTTCTGGTTTTTCTTCTGAGTCTTTCTGGCCACGGCATGATAATGCTGTGCTAACTCGGCCAGATGTTTTTGTAGTAAAGGTTTT
>JAOULB010000045.1 GCA_029882235.1 Gammaproteobacteria bacterium
GTTGTCACGTTTTGTAAGGCACACGATTACATCGATGTATGTGCTGTCTTATAACGAAATACCGAGTGACAGACAGATTAGAATCGTGGCAACAGTCGGTCAGGCAGCACCACAGTAACAGGATTAATGAGCGGCAAGTAGTTGCCAGTTGGATTCGGTATTAAGTTGAGGCATGTATGAAAATAAAACGATTTTTTGCAGCTGATATGCGTCGCACTATTTTAAAGGTTCGAGAAACACTTGGGCCTGATGCGGTTATATTATCAAATAAGCGCGTCGAAGGCGGGATTGAAATCGTTGCTGCGGTTGAGTACGACGAGTCACTATTTTCTGGTGTAAATGTAAGCGCAACGCCGCCCCATGAAAAAGAACATGAAACAGATACTGGCATAGAAATAAAAATTGAGAGTCATCCTGAAAAAGAAGTTTCGCGCGATGAAATCTGGAACGATATTAAACTTGGCCGTTATATCCCCGAAGCGCCTGTTGCAGATATAACAAGGCAGCCGAAAAAGAAATTAAAACCCAGGCTGGAACCTTCATTTACTGATTCTAAACAGAGCGAACCCGTCATTACAGAGATGCGCAGCGAGCTCAAGTCATTACGTGGCATGTTGCTCAATCAGCTTTCAGGTTTGGCCTGGGGTAATGAAACACAATATCACCCAACACGTGCGCGCTTACTGCAAAGATTGATTGCGATAGGTCTGAGTCCATCACTAGCACGACAGATATCTGAACAGATCGATGAAGAAGAAGATTTTGATCACTGCTGGCGTCTGGCGCTGGGAAATCTGTCTCACCAGTTACCAACCAATGATGATCAGATTTTAGATAAGGGTGGTGTCGTTGCCGTGCTTGGTGCAACCGGTGTTGGCAAAACAACCACAGTTGCCAAACTGGCCGCACGTTACATATTACGTCATGGCAAAGGTCGTGTTGGACTGATTTCAACTGATAACTACCGCGTTGGTGCGCATGAACAATTACGCAGTTATGCACGAATCATGGGAGCACCACTGAGTATTGCCAGCGATCTACAAAGTCTTAAAGAGGCCTTGAACAAATTCAAGGATAAAGACCTGGTGCTGATCGATACTGCCGGTATGAATAAGCAGGATATGGAGCTGAACAAGCAGATGTTACAACTCAAACAGGGTACCCGACGTATTCAGAGCTATCTGGTGCTGGCAACAAATAGCCAACGTGGGGTATTGAATGATTCAGCCCAGGCGTTTACTAACTTCAGATTGTCAGGATGTATTCTTACCAAGGTTGATGAAACAACCAGTCTTGGTGGTGCGCTCTCCGTAGCCGTTGAGCACGACCTGCCCATTGCTTATTACAATGATGGACAAAAGGTACCCGAAGATATCCATCCTGCCCGGGCGCATAAACTTGTCGCACGAAGTGTGGCCATTATGCAGCATATGGGTGGAGGCTCAAAAGACGATCAACTCGCATTAACACTGGGTGGTATGGTGGCACACGCGCATGGCTGATTCTGTAGGTCAGGATCAGGCCAGTGGTTTACGCCGCGCGATCAATCCCAAACCTGTACAGGTCATTGCTATTACCGGTGGTAAAGGTGGTGTGGGCAAAACCAGTGTTTCCCTGAATCTGGCGATGGCGCTGTCCGCCCGGGGTAAAGACGTGATGCTTCTGGACGCTGATCTAGGTCTAGCGAACGTTGATGTTTTACTGGGCTTATATCCAAAGAATACCTTACTGGATGTCATGGAGGGGCGCTTGACACTTGAAGAAGTCATTATTGATGGTCCCGGCGATATCAAAATCGTTCCTGCTTCATCAGGCTTTAAAGATATGGCGCAACTTACACCAATGCAACACGCGGGTCTGATTCAGGCGTTTAGTGAATTAAGTGTTGATATTGATGTGCTACTGGTTGATACGGCGGCAGGAATATCCGATGGTGTTACCAGTTTTTGTCGCGCAGCTCAGGAAGTAATTGTAGTAATTTGTGACGAGCCGGCATCCATTACCGATGCATATGCTTTAATTAAACTTCTCCATCGTGATTACGGTATCAGTCGCTTTAATATTCTTACGAATATGGCGAAGTCGGCACAAGAAGGACGTGAGGTTTATGAAAAAATGGTCAAGGTGACTGATCGTTTTCTCGATGTGACTTTAAACTTTGCAGGGCATATTCCCTATGATGAGTATGTTCTGAAAGCGATAAAAAAACAGCGTGGTGTTGTCGAAGCATTTCCACGCAGCAAGGCCTCGATAGCATTCGGGACGCTTGCGGATAAAACACTGAAATGGCCAATTCCGAAAGTGGCTGGAGGCCATCTTGAATTTTTTGTTGAACGTTTAGTTCAGGGTAATCAACAACCAAATGCGGAGGTAATGCCATGAATGGCCTTGCTATGTATGCAGCAACCCAACCCAGTACCTATGAAGGTATGGTGGCCCAACATGCGCCCCTGGTAAAAAGAATTGCGTGTCACCTGATTAATCGTCTGCCTGCCAGTGTGCAGCTCGAGGATCTGGTGCAGGCCGGAATGATTGGTCTACTGGAAGCATCGAAAAATTATGATGAATGTCAGGGGGCCAGTTTTGAAACCTATGCGGGCATTCGGATCCGCGGTTCTATGCTTGATGAAATCCGTAAAAATGACTGGGCGCCTCGATCAGTGCATCGCAAGGCACGTATGGTTGCTGAAGCCGTGCGTGAAATTGAAAATGAGGTTGGACGAGATGCTCGCGATACAGAAATCGCAGAAAATCTGGATATGTCATTACAGGATTATTACAAAATTCTTCAGGACAATAGTTATCACAAGGTTTTAAGTTTTGAAGACCTTGGTATTGGTGATGAATCTATCCTGGAAACCATGTCAGATAATTCCCCCGGAATTGTTGATGGCTTGCAACGTGAAGATATGCAGCATTTATTGTCTGATGCCATTGCAACCCTGCCAGAACGTGAACGGCTGGTGATGGCACTTTATTATGATGAAGAGCTAAACCTGCGCGAAATAGGTGCTGTTATGGGTGTGAGTGAGTCTCGTGTCAGTCAGATTCATAGTCAGGCCGTTATACGCCTGCAGGCCCGTCTGGGTCATCGCATCGGCGGCGATAATTAAACATTTTCCCCCCTACGCCGATATTGTTTGAAAGAGAACTGTCCCTTTCCTGAATAAGGAATTGTGGGCAGGGATGTCTGTGCGGCAAATTCTTGGCATCTTAATGGAGGCATGTCGTGGATATGAATATGAAAATCCTTGTGGTGGATGACTTTTCCACTATGAGGCGAATTATAAAAAATCTGCTTAACGATCTAGGCTTTGCCAATATTAGCGAAGCTGATGATGGTAATACTGCATTACCGGTTTTACAGAAGGGTGGTTTTGATTTTCTGGTGACTGACTGGAATATGCCTGGTATGACCGGAATTGAATTACTCAAAGCCGTTCGTGCAGATGACAAGTTAAATACCTTACCTGTTCTGATGGTGACAGCTGAACAAAAAAGAGAACAAATTGTTGAAGCTGCTGAGGCAGGGGTGAATGGATATATCGTCAAGCCGTTTACAGCACAGACCCTCAAGGAAAAGATTGACAAAATATTTGAGCGCATAGACGCATAATAAAGGGCACGCAAATGCTGGACGATAATCAGCTGATAACAGACGATAATGTTGCTCGTGCAAAAGATTTGTTAGCTTGTCTGGAAAGGGGTGATGAACAGGGTGCGAGAGAAGTTCTTGATGAGTTATCTCGAATTCGGGAAACCGAACTCTATAAAGAGATGGGAAAGCTCACGCGTGAACTGCATGATGCGATTTCAACATTTGGAATGGATCATGAAATCGTTAATCTGGCCAAAGATGAAATACCCGATGCCCGCTCGCGTCTTCGTTATGTTATTGAACTAACCGATGATGCTGCGAATAAAACACTAACAGCCGTTGAGTCGTCAATTCCCTTATGTGATAACTTGAGTAAGGATTCAACGGATCTAAATGAAAAATGGAAACGCTTTATAAAACGTGACATGGATGTGAATGAGTTTAGAGAACTCAGTGCACGCATCGACAAATTTCTTGAAGATAATTCCGCCGGTGTTACAACCTTACGCACAAACCTGAGCGACATCTTACTTGCACAGGATTTTCAGGACTTGACTAGTCAAATCATCAAACGTGTTATTGATCTGGTGCAGAATGTGGAATCAAATCTGGTTAATCTGGTGAAACTGACGGGTGCTAAGGTCGATCTGGGCGAGGTACAGAAAGGTGATGGAATAAAAGCAACAGGGCCTGCAGTACCTGGAGTTGATCAAGGAGTTGTATCTGGTCAGGATGAAGTCGATGAGCTGCTTTCCAGTCTCGGGTTTTAACAAAGGGGCCTTGAAGGGAAAGATACCGTGGATGAAGAGCTCTTACAGGATTTTCTCGTCGAAGCAGGTGAAATACTTGAGCAACTGAACGAACAGTTAGTTGATCTTGAGCAAAGTCCCGATGACATGGATTTGTTGAATGCGGTATTTCGCGGCTTTCACACAATCAAAGGCGGTGCAGGTTTTTTAAGCATTGACCCTATGGTGGCTGTCTGTCACCGTTCAGAAGATTTATTTAATTTATTACGTAATGGCGAGCGTCACGTCAATGCTGATCTAATGGATACAGTACTGCCCGTTCTCGATGTCCTGAATGATCAATTTGATAAACTCCGTGAAGGCGAAATGCCAGAAGCTGTTGACCCAGCATTACTCGCAGCACTTGAAGCGATTGTTACTGGTGAAGCAGCTGCTCCGGCACCCGTTGCTGAAGCTCCACCACCTGTCGTGGAGGAACCGCCCGTTGTTGAAACACCCACCGCAGAAGCGCCGCCAGTTGAGCCAGTTAGTCCTGAACCTGTAGAACCTGTTAGTGCGGCTATACCAGCGGCAACACCTATACCACCTTCAGCTGACGAAGACCTGGATGGAATAAATATCAGCGATGAAGAGTTTCAGTCATTGCTGGATGCCTTACAAAACCCTGATACTGCAGATATCCCTGCAGCCGTTCCGCAAACACCTGAAACACCAGCCACGGCGACTCAAAGTGATGAGATCAATGATGAAGAATTTGATCAGTTGCTTGATGAGTTGCATGGCAAAGGTAAATTTTCACCAACACCAGGCACGCCAGCCGAGACACCTGCAAGCACGACAACATCAAGTGCAGATCCCGATGGGGATATTACCGACGCTGAATTTGAGCAGATTCTTGATAATCTTCATGGTAAAGGTCAGTTTAGTGCTGCGCCAACAAGCGCAGTAGCCGCTGAGCCAAAAGTAGAACAGGCTGTGTCAACGCCTGCAGCTACGGCAACAGCTCCTGCCAGTGATGAAATATCCGAGGAAGAGTTTGATGAGCTACTCGACAAACTTCACGGTAAAGGAAACTTTGCTGGCGCACCTGACAAGGCACAAGCGGCACCTGCAGAGCCGCTAGCACCACCGGTAGCTACAACACCACCTGCGGCAGCAGCAACGCCCGTTGCAGGTGATGAAATCTCTGAACAGGAATTTGATGACTTACTGGATAAGCTCCATGGCAAAGGAAAATTTATTACTGCTCCAGCAACAGAAGCTGTCGCATCACAGACTGCTGCGCCAACACCGGAACCTGCGCCACAACAGGTAGCACCAGCTCCGGAATCTGCTCCTCCACAGGTGGCACCAGTAGCATCGACTGAAGCGGTGAAACCTGTGGCACAAAAAACAGCTGAACCACCCAAGCCAGCAGCAGCAAAAGAAAAGGAAAAATCAACGCCACAGGCAGAAACAACGGTGCGTGTTGATACCAAACGACTCGATGACATTATGAACATGGTGGGTGAGCTGGTACTGGTACGTAATCGTATTGATCGTCTGGGCAGTACCATTGGCGATGAAGAAATGATCAAGGCAGTATCAAACCTTGATCTTGTTACGACTGATTTGCAAATGTCAGTGATGAAAACACGTATGCAACCAATCAAAAAAGTTTTTGGTCGTTTTCCGCGTGTTGTCCGGGATATTGCTCGTAGCCTGAAAAAAGAAATCAAACTTGAGATGGAAGGTGAAGATACGGATCTGGATAAAAATCTTGTAGATGCCTTAGCCGATCCACTGGTGCATCTGGTTCGTAACGCGGTTGATCATGGTATCGAAATGCCAGATGAACGTGAAAAAGCGGGTAAACCGCGCGAAGGCCTGGTGACTTTAAAAGCGGAACAGGAAGGTGATCATATACTTTTGACCATTGAAGATAATGGTAAGGGTATGGATCCAGAGAAATTAAAACAGATCGCAATTGATAAAGGTGTACTTGATGCCGATGCGGCTGCTCGAATGGATGATCATGACGCCTATAATTTAATCTTTGCACCTGGCTTTTCAACCAAAGAAGAAATATCGGATATCTCTGGACGCGGTGTTGGTATGGATGTGGTCAAAACGCGTATCACACAACTTAATGGCACCGTCGATATCGATTCTGAGCTAGGTGTGGGTAGTAAGCTCATGATCAAACTGCCTCTTACGCTTGCCATTATGCCGACACTAATGGTGCAGTTACAGCAACAGTTGTTTGCCTTACCGCTGGTTAATGTCAACGAGATTTTCCATCTTGATCTAACTAAAACAAATGTTGTGGATGGACAGCTCTGTGTTGTTGTACGTGGACGTACCTTACCGCTGTTTTATTTAAGTCGCTGGTTGGTTCGCGGTTATGCCGGCGCAGAATTGCCTCAGGAAGGTCATGTAGTTGTTGTGCATGTGGGTAATCAGAAGGTTGGTTTTGTTGTTGATGAATTAATAGGCCAGGAAGAAGTTGTGATAAAACCACTCGGTGCGCTACTACAGGGCACCATGGGACTGGCAGGCGCAACAATTACAGGAGATGGTGGGATAGCAATAATTCTGGATGTTCCAGGTTTGCTCCATTCATATGCGCGGCACGCTGCATAGCGAAATGATAGCTAATGAAAATAATAATAAAACTAAAATTTAGCTGTGCGAGGACAGGGAAATGTCAATAAAAGTTCTTGTCGTTGATGATTCCGGTTTTTTCCGCCGCCGCGTTGGTGAAATGATCAATGCTGATCCGCAGCTTGAAGTTATTGGTTATGCGCATGATGGCAAAGAAGCCATTGAGCTGAATCGACAACTTAAACCTGATGTGATTACTATGGATATTGAAATGCCTGTGATGAATGGCATTGAGTCCACTCGTCGAATTATGGCGGATAGCCCAACTTCGATCATAATGTTTTCTTCCTTAACAACAGAGGGAGCCTCGGCTACATTTGAAGCCCTGGAAGCAGGTGCGTTAGACTTTTTACCTAAACGATTTCAGGATATTGCAAAAAATATTGATGAAGCGCGTACTTCATTATGCCAAAGCATTAAGGCCGTAGGTCGGAAAAAACCAGCTAAAATTATAACTACTGAAAAAGCACCAGAAAAAATTACGCCTCAAGCAAAATCAACACCAACATCTCCGCCGGTAAATACACCGTCCTCAACTGCACCATTGCAACAAGCAGTGAGTCCTGTGTCTGCCGCGAAAACTGGCAGGTATAAAGTGTTGGCCATAGGGACTTCGACAGGTGGGCCGTTGGCTTTGCAAAATGTATTGACTAAGTTGCCCGCTGATTTTCCTCTACCCATCATTATTGTTCAACATATGCCGGGCTCATTTACACCAACCTTTGCCCAACGTCTCGATCAACAGTGTGCAATCTCCGTTAAAGAAGCAGCTAGTGGTGATCTGTTAAAGCCAGGTCTGGCACTGCTAGCGCCTGGAGGAATGCAGATGCGTTTGAATGGGAGTGAGGCAGAATCGAGTGTGATTATTGAGGAAGGTGATGCGAGTTTAACTTATAAACCTTCTGTCGATATAACCTTTGATTCGATTGCAAAAATTTATCCGAATAACACGCTCGCAGTGATTATGACTGGAATGGGAGCTGATGGGCGTGAAGGTTCTCGTGCTCTTAAACAAAATGGATCAACACTGATTGCTCAGGATGAAGCTAGTTGTGTTGTTTATGGTATGCCCGCTGCGGTTGTCGAGGCAGGACTGGCTGACGAAGTTCTTAACCTGGATGATATTGGACCATGTATCGCGTCAAAAGTATAAGAATTGATATTTTAACTTTGCTGGGGCTTGTCGTTGGCATCTCTGCGATTCTATATGGTCAATATCTGGATGGTGGGCATTTATCAACCTTGATTAACGGGCCAGCCGGTTTAATAGTGATGGGAGGGACGATTGGCGCCGTTATGGTACAGACACCACTGCAGGTATTTTTACGTGCCTTAGTGCTGTCGAGATGGGTATTACTGCCACCGACGTTCAATATAAATGATTCTATTGAAACGATTATTGCATGGAGCAAGATTGCCAGACGGGATGGTTTGTTAGGACTGGATAATATAGACGATGAAAACATGGATGATTTTACGCAGAAAGGCTTGCGCCTGTTAGTCGATGGGAATGAAACCTCACGTATTCGTGAAGTACTTGAGCTGGAAATCAACAGTCGTGAGCGTATTGAACTGGCAAGTGCTCGTGTGTTTGAGAGTATGGGAGGATATAGCCCTACCATCGGTATTATTGGTGCCGTGCTTGGCCTGATTCAGGTGATGGGTAACCTGACAGAACCGGATAAGCTTGGTGATGGAATTGCTGTTGCCTTTGTTGCAACAATCTATGGTGTTGGTGCAGCGAATCTTATCTTTTTACCCATCGCGAATAAACTCAAAACGTATATACATCAACATGCACATCATCACGAGCTGATTATGGAAGGCTTATCTTCTATTGCTGAAGGCGAGCACCCTCGAGTCATCGAAAGTAAACTGCTGAGCTACGCATACTAACGTGGTATTTGAGTGATGCGACGCAAACTCGATGAAGATACCGAAGACACGGGCCGTTGGATGGTCTCTTACGCCGATTTCATCACCTTGTTGTTTGCCTTTTTTGTCGTAATGTATGCGATCTCATCTGTTAATGAAGGTAAGTATAAAGTTCTGGCCGACAGTATGCTCAGAACTTTTAAGCAGCATGAACAAACAGACAAAATGATCCAGATTGGCAAACAACCCACCGCACTGGTTGCAGAACGCCAGCCACGTACTCAAGAAAAGGAACTTGAAAAACAACGCAAATATGAAAATAAAAAGAATAAGAAAATGGCAAAAATTGCCGACCAGGTGGTTGCCAACCTCAAGCCCCTGGTTGATAAAAAGCTGATAAAAGTTGATCACACTGAAAACTGGGTTAAGGTCGAAATTAATACCAGTATCCTGTTTGATACGGGCAGCTCTCAACTCGAAAATGACGCCGATGAACCCTTACTTTCCCTGGCAAAGGTTCTCAAACCTCTCGCTAATCCTGTTCAGGTCGAAGGGCATACCGATGATCGACCGATCAAAACTCGGGTCTATCCATCTAACTGGGAGCTGTCTGCGGCAAGAGCGGCGAGCGTTGTTCACTTATTTAGCAAACATGGCGTTAAGCCAGATCGGATGACAGCCATTGGTTATGGTCAGTACCGGCCACTAGCCAGCAACAAGACCAGCAAGGGGCGCAGACATAATCGTCGAGTGGTTATTGTCATTCTGGGAGATCAAAACGAGCGCCGTGTGCTAGACATTGGTCAAAAAATGAACAATTCTTCAGATAGACGCTAGAATATAAAGGTATAGCAATATTGTGCATATAAGCGGGTGGCACGAACTATGCTTTTGTTTACCGAATCACGAATCATGATACGGAGAATGCAGTGAAGATTTGGGCAGTCGCAAATCAGAAAGGTGGCGTAGGTAAAACGACGACGGCGGTGAATCTTGCTGGTCACCTGGCTCGGCTCGATCACCGTGTGCTGCTGATTGATCTGGATCCGCATGGTTCTATGACGGCCTATTTTGGTCAGGATCCAGACGTCCTGGAGAAAAGTACCTATTTACTGTTTCAATCTCAAACCAGTGAGTTAGCGGCAACGGTCAGTGACATTCTTCTCCGGACCCCTGTCGAAGGATTAAACGTCCTGCCGGCCTCTACGGCCCTGGCGACTTTAGATCGACAATTGGGCACTAAAGATGGCAAAGGCCTGGTGATCAAAAGAACCATTGATGCGATTAAAGAT
>JAOULB010000046.1 GCA_029882235.1 Gammaproteobacteria bacterium
CTATACCTTTGAAGTTAAAATTACTGATCAAGAGTTAAACACGGTTACAGCTAGCTGGCAGGTTGTTATCGACGCGAGTAAGTTTCTATTTATTCAGGATGGTTATGCGGGCACCAAGGTCGGCACCATTGATCAACCACTAGAAGACATCGCGGACTGGTATAAAGGGGATCGCACCGATACAACTTACCATAATCGAATCGTTGTCTTTCGTGGTGGTAACTACAATCTGATTGGCGATCCTCGCAACGGTAATAACATCCGTCTCGATACCGCAACTAAGACAGCCAGCCTCATCGGCTATCCCGGTGAAACACCAATTATCGATTGCTCTAAGGCAAAGATTCTTACTGATGATGGCCTTGATGACATCTTTGTTGCTGACATCCGTTGGGAAAATGGGCGTCAGGATGTCCCTAACGCGCATTTCTTCTGGGCCATCGGTGATATCAACCGTGCCACATGGTGGCGCAATCACTTCCATAACCTTGGCCCTGGATTAGTGGGCACAGACAACACGATGCCCGTCTTTGTCAGTGCCACATCA
The DNA here is from genome assembly GCA_029882235.1 of Gammaproteobacteria bacterium. GTDB lineage: Bacteria > Pseudomonadota > Gammaproteobacteria > UBA6429 > Thiohalophilaceae > JAOULB01. The sequence continues at coordinate 548 of JAOULB010000046.1, forward strand.
TCGTTAAAAGAAAACATACTCTACAAGGAAAACAATCATACCCAAATTAATAACATTGACTATAACGGCGCATACTTTGAGGCATATTTCAGCAACTATGTTTTAATTGAGCAGAATATTGCGAGCGACAGCGCCACGGAGTCTGGCTTTTACGCCAAAGGTACACGCGCCTATGTTTCTATACGAGCAAACACGGCTATTAATAATGTCCGAGGAGTACAGCTTGATGTCGGCAATGGTACAGAAGCAGGTGTAGGCATTATACCGCATGACCATGAGATCTGCTGGAACAATGTAAGAGCGCCACTTGATAATGCACTAATGATGTCTGCAAGTAATGACTATGCTGGCATATTCTATAGTACACATCTCTATCGCAACACCATTGTAGCTGACACTGCCTGGGTTCGTTTTCTTGGTGCTGAAAATTATAAAGTCGATGGCAATGTTGTGATCACGAATGATATGTATTCACCACTGTCTCGCTGGAATACCAGCATCATGGATAGTGACTATGTATCCAACCTGACCAGTGATGGCACCGAACAGTTTGTTGATGTTGAAGGGAAACTACAGGGTGAATTTCGCACACTGTATCTTGGCACCCATGGGCATGAGGTCGCGTTCTAGTATATTAACTCGTTCCTGTATTTCTGGTTCCCACGGTCTCCGTGGGAATCCTTACTACACAACAACATAAGCCATATGTCTTCCCACGCGGAGCGGGGGAACGAGGTCAAAATTATTTTTCCTCATATATACATCTCATCGATATGACTGGCTTTTTTACATACAGCTAATTCTGAGTTCTTTCCCAATCTGCAACCGGCCCGTGGACTTTTGTAAACATAGGATGCAGCAAGATTCGACGACTTTCATTTAGTGCTCGGTAACGTTGTTTATCCCTAACAGAAAGTTTGCCTAATAAATGGTTTACCTCGTATTCAATCTGTCCACGACTCACACTAATACTTGAACGATAATAACGATTTGTGATTTTACTGCGGTCAAAGCAATACCCTCGGCGCTCTGCTTCTTCTACTACCCCTCGCAAATATGTTGCTATGGCTCCTATCGAATGGCCTGTGTCTTTAAACCTGATTAACTGAGGATGATTTGTGTAGCCACGGGTATGTCCTAACAAAACTTTCTGGGCTAGCAAGCCCTCACGCCACAGGGCTAATAGACCTTTAACATCGAGATACTGTGGGTGAAGAGACCAGAGGCGCATAATAAAAATATTAACAGAGGCAAGAACAGGATACACATTAGTCTTGAATTCTTTTCAACAACTTTTGTTAACTTATGTAATCGAACCAACTTTAACCCCTAATCTATCTACAAAAAAACGCCGCAATAAATGCGGCGTAAAACTACAATGAATAAATTGTTTTTTTATGATTCGTCTTTAGACTTCACCAGGCCTCTTTCTTCTTTAATCGCCTGAATGCGATCATCGACGCATTCTTTTGCATACCAGGCTGGGTCTTCTGCATCACGCGCATCTGCTTTACATGCGGCCTTGATTTCATCAATTTCTGCCTGCTGGATACCTTCATTTTCCGCCGCTACAGCCTGGAATCCGGTACCAAACAAAGCAAACAACATGGCAAGCATACTTAATTTCATTTTCATTTCATTCAAACTCCGTCAAAACAGTGTTAAATGGCTTATCTAGCCGAGTTCGGTTTAACGCTAAACCTTAACTGCCTTTTAGTTGAGTTTTAGCTAAATTGAAAACGAAATTTTATGATGATTTTTATCACAAAAATCAATCCATCGGCTTGTATGATTGTCGTGATTTGAGTCTATAATCAGAAAATAACAACCGCAGGTTTCAGCATGGACATAGTCGCACTAAAAACCTTTCTTGAGGTTAACCGCACCCGGCATTTCGGCCATGCTGCCAATAATCTCTATGTCAGCCAGTCAACGGTCAGTGCCCGGATTAAACTGCTTGAAGATCAAATAGGTATGCCACTGTTCGTGCGTCAGCGCAACAACATCCAGCTCACTGATGCCGGCCAACGCCTGATTCGTTACGCCGAAAACATTGTCACCAACTGGACCCGCGCCCGGCAGGAGATCGGCATTAGTGATGAAAATCATATCCCGCTGGTTGCTGGTGCTTCGTCCAGTCTGTGGGATTCGATTCTGCAGGAGTGGATACTCTATCTGTATCAGGCTTACCCGATGCTATCGCTGAATGCTGAAGTCCACGCACCAGAGGTTCTACTGCGCCGTGTCCTGGAACGTTCGATGGACATCGCTTTTGTCTTTGACGACCCACAATCTCCTGATCTTGAATGTCTTGAACTTGCCCATGTGCCACTGCTTCTGGTTTCAACCCAAAGAGAGCAAACGGTAGAACAGGCCATGAGTGAAAATTATATCTTTGTCGACTGGGGCAGCTCCTTTGTCAACGCCCATGCCCGATATTTTCCTGACATCCCTATTCCATCTATGCGCGTCATGTTAGCGAGACTCGCGCGCGACATGTTACTTAAGCGCGGTGGCAGTGCCTACCTGACTGAACCTATGGCAAGTCGCTATCTTGAGTCTGAACAACTCTATATTGTTAATGATGCCCCCATCATCGGCCGCGTTGTTTATGGCCTATATCACAATCAAAATGCGCAACCCAATCTTTTAAAACACGCCTGCCAATATTTCAGTACCACTGCCAACATTTTCCAGTTTGACGAAACTGCTTGAAAAATTTGAAGCACGTCTCATTTATATATACTAAATAAATGTGTCTAAAGAGGAGCAAATAAAGCCTCTCACGCAGCTGTTTCAGACTGGTACATCAATCGATTATTCCAATCGTCACCATTTGAATTTATCAATTCAATAGTTTTAATTCCTGTGCATACTTAGGGGGCACTTGTGCAACATCTTAAATTATTGGAGAACGAAATGATCAAACGCACAGCCATGCTGGTTACTTTGCTTGCTGTTATGTCAGTAGGTTTTAATTCAGCAAATGTTCAGGCAGCAGACAAACAGATGACTGCTTGTGAGAAAAAAGCAGAGAAAAAGAAATTTAGTAGCGATAAAAAGAAAGCTGCATATATCAAAAAATGTGAAGCTAAAAAGAGTAAATAACTTTTGATCTGTATCAAGCCCTGTCAGAAATGGCAGGGCTTTTTTTATGGTTGAGCATATGCAATCTGATTAGTTAATTCTCTGGTTCTCATGGTCTCCATGGAACCCATACCACACTTCAACATAGCACCCGTATGCGTTCCCACGCGGAGCGTGGGAACGAGGTAGTAACCACCGACACAGCAATCTGGATTCCGGCCTATGCCGGAATGACGAGACTAGTTACTCTGGATCATAGCCAAGATTTGGTGATAGCCACTTTTCAGCCTCGGCCAGCTTCATGCCTTTGCGTTTGGCATAGTCCTCGAGCTGATCACGATTGATCTTACCAACAGCAAAGTAAGATGAATCCGGATGTGAGAAGTACCAGCCACTAACAGAAGCAGCGGGGTACATGGCTTTGGATTCGGTGAGTTTACAGCCGGTTGTTTTTGCAGCATCTAATAGCTCAAACAGTTTGTCCTTCTCTGTATGTTCGGGGCAGGCGGGATAACCCGGCGCAGGTCGAATACCCTGGTAGTTTTCTCGAATCAGTTTATCGTTGTCGAAATTGTCTGAGTTCATGGCCGTGTCTGGTGACCAGTCACCCTTTTCGAAGCCCCAGTTAATATGACGCACACGATCATGCATATGTTCGGCAAAGGCCTCGGCAAAACGATCCGCCAGCGCCTTGACCATGATGCTATGGTAATCGTCATGTTGTTTTTCAAAGGCCTTGGCCTTTTCTTCCGCACCATGAATGGTAACAACGAAGGCACCCATGGCATCTTTTTTACCGGATGACTTCGGTGCGACAAAATCAGCAATGGAGCGATTGGGTTTACCCGGTGGCCGCTCGGTCTGCTGACGGGTTTCATTCAGGGTCAATCTGACTTGACCCTTGTCATCATAGATTTCGATATCGTCATCATTAACCTGATTCGCTGGGAATAAACCTACAACAGCCTGAGCCTTAAACCATTTTTCATCGATGATCTGCGCCAGCATCTTCTGTGCATCATCGTATAGCTTTTTAGCCTCTTTACCTTTTTCAGCATCATCGAAAATCTTCGGATAACTTCCGCGCATTTCCCAGGTATGGAAGAAAGGCGTCCAGTCGATATAAGGTGCAAGATAGGCCAGCGGCATATCATCAAAACTTTGCAGCCCCATGTCATTTGGAACAGGTGGTGTGTAGTTGTCCCAGTCGATCTTTGTTTTGTTCTTGCGCGCTTCTTCAAGCGTTAACCACTTGGTCTGTTGACGACGACCGGCATGGGCTTCACGCACCTTGACGTAATCTTCGGTGATCCCATTCAGGTACTTCGTACGAGTGGTATCACTGATCAGGTTCTGTGCCACACCGACGGCACGGGAGGCATCCTTCACCCAGATGGCCTGGCCTTTATTAAAGACAGGATCGATCTTCACCGCAGTATGCGCCTTGGATGTGGTGGCACCACCGATTAACAAAGGAATGTCCATGTCGAGTCGCTCCATCTCCTTGCCGATGTGCACCATTTCATCAAGGGATGGGGTAATCAGACCAGACAGGCCGATGATGTCGACATTCTCTTCTTTGGCTTTCTTGAGGATGTCATTGGCGGGCACCATCACGCCCATGTCGATGACTTCAAAGTTATTACACTGTAGTACCACGCCAACAATGTTTTTGCCGATGTCATGCACGTCACCTTTCACAGTGGCCATGAGAATCTTGCCCGCTGCTCTCGCACCTTCTGATTTTTCCGCTTCGATATAAGGTAACAAATAGGCTACGGCCTTTTTCATCACGCGAGCAGACTTCACCACCTGGGGCAGAAACATCTTGCCATCACCAAACAGGTCACCCACCACGTTCATGCCATCCATCAATGGCCCTTCGATCACTTCGATAGGACGGGCAAACTGCTGGCGCGCTTCTTCGGTATCTTCATTCACAAAGGTGTCGATACCCTTGACCAGGGCATGTTCCAGACGCTTGGCAATCGGCCAGCTGCGCCATTCGAGATCTTCTTTCTTTTCTGCAGTGGAACCATCGCCCTTGTACTTGTCGGCGATCTCTAGCAGGCGTTCGGTGGAATCGGGACGACGATTCAGCACCACATCTTCGACTCGTTCGCGCAGCTCTTCCGGCAGGTCATCATAGATGGCCAGCTGACCGGCGTTGACAATCCCCATGCCCATACCCGCCTTAATGGCGTGATAGAGAAACACCGCATGAATGGCTTCACGCACCGGGTTGTTGCCACGGAAGGAGAAGGAGACGTTGGAAACACCGCCACTGATTAATGTGTGAGGTAGCGTTTCCGTGATCTTGCGCGTCGCCTCAATAAAGTCGACGCCATAGTTATTGTGTTCCTCAATACCGGTTGCGACGGCAAAGATATTGGGATCGAAAATGATGTCTTCCGCCGGGAAGCCAACCTGTTCGGTAAGAATCTTATAGGCACGGCTACAAATTTCGACTTTACGCTCAAAGGTATCGGCCTGTCCGACCTCATCGAAGGCCATGACGATCACCGCTGCACCATAGCGACGACAGAGCTGGGCCTGCTTGATAAAGTTTTCTTCGCCTTCCTTCATGGAAATGGAATTGACCACGCCCTTGCCCTGAATACGCTTCAGGCCTTCTTCGAGAATGGGCCACTTGGAGGAATCGATCATCACTGGTACGCGAGAGATATCTGGTTCACTGGCAATGAGATTCAAAAACGTGCCCATGGCCGCCTGACCATCAAGCATGCCCTCGTCCATGTTGATATCAATGATCTGCGCGCCGTTCTCCACCTGCTCCCGCGCTACGGTGAGGGCCTCGTCGTACTGCTCTTCGAGGATCAGGCGTTTGAATTTGGCGGAACCGGTGACGTTGGTACGCTCACCGACATTCACAAACAGGGAGTCTTTGGTGATATTGCAGGGCTCCAGACCCGACAGGCGGGTGGTGTGGTCATTGGCCTTTGGCTGGCGAGGTGGGTACTTACTCACCGCATCAGCAATGCATTTGATATGTTTCGGGGTGGTTCCACAGCAGCCACCGATGATATTCAGGTACCCGTTCTTGGCCCAGTCCTCGATCTCCTCAGCCATCTGTTCCGGGGTTTCGTCATACTCACCAAACTCGTTGGGCAGACCGGCATTGGGGTGGGTGTTGATATGGCAGTTGGCCATGCCGGCAATCTCTTCGATATGCGGGCGCAGTTCCTTGGCACCCAGGGCGCAGTTGAAGCCAAAGCTGATGGGCTCGATGTGGCGCAGGGAGTTATAGAAAGCTTCGGCGGTCTGGCCGGACAGGGTACGGCCCGACGCATCGGTAATGGTGCCGGAGATCATCACCGGCCATTTTCTACCCTGTTCTTCAAAGAATTCATCAATCGCAAACAGTGCCGCCTTGGCATTGAGGGTATCGAAAATGGTTTCGACCAACACGATATCGGCACCACCCTCGATCAAGCCTTTCAAGGCCTCAGTATATGACTCACGCAGTTGATCAAAGGTAACGTTACGGAAGCCGGGATTGTTTACATCAGGTGAAATGCTGGCGGTACGGTTAGTGGGCCCTAACACACCGGCCACAAAGCGGGGCTTATCGGCTGTGGCAATCTCATCACAGGCCTCGCGCGCGACCTTTGCCGCCGCTACGTTCATCTCATACACCAGCTCTTCCATCTCATAGTCAGCCATAGAAATAGAATTGGCATTGAAGGTATTGGTCTCGATGATATCGGCCCCGGCCTCCAGGTAGGCCTTATGAATATCCTTGATGATCTTCGGCTGACTCAGCACCAGCAGGTCATTATTGCCTTTGACATCACAATGCCAGTCGGCAAATCGCTCACCCCGATACTCGACTTCATCCAGCTTATAGGTCTGGATCATGGAACCCATGGCACCATCGAGGACAAGAATACGTTGTTTAAGGAGTTGTTCGAGACTGGCCATTAAAACTTACACCCTGATTTTTAAAGAGATGTAAGTTTAGCATGACAGAAACAATATGCCTAAGCGTCACAAAGCAGTCTATATTTTTTAACTTCGAGTCTAGGCAGAATTTGCAGGTTTAGGGTTTATAACAGGCGTAATTGAAAATTCAGCAGTGTCAGCTTTATCTACAGGACTCTCCTCTTCTTCGCTTAACTCACACTGAATGTAATAGCCGGGTTTGATTTTACTTTGAGACTTGGCAATATACATCTTCTCATCAGCACGCCGGACCAGAGTATCGGCATCACAGATTTCTCCACTGCCTGTCATTGCAATGCCAATGCTAAAACTGATTTCATTCTTCGTTTCCTGTTTATGTGCCTCAATAATTCGTTCACATAGATTTTTTGCTTCTGTAATCGTTGTCCTTGGCAATATTAAACAAAATTCATCGCCACCATAGCGACAGGCAATATCGGATTCTCTGGCCTGCATCAACATAATCTGACCAACCTGAAACAGCACGGCATCGCCTTCTTTATGCCCATGTGTATCATTTAATATTTTGAAGCCATTTAAATCAAAATAAACTAGCGTAAGTGGCTCGCTATACCGCTCGGCATTGGCTAGCTCGCGGCGCAGGTGCTCATAAAAACCACGTTGATTAAATAATTCTGTGAGCTCATCTTTGCGAGAGAGATCATGGAGCTGACGTGTCCGCTGGTTGATGGTTTCCTCAAGTGAAGAGGTATATTCTTCCAGTTCATCTTTTGCAATATTGACTTCTGATACAAGTGAATAAATGTATGTATCAAACACCAGTTGAATATCAAACATTAATAACTTGTTTAAGGCGGATTGTAAGTCACGCACACCGTCTTCATTCATTCGTCCGAAGTAGTGCATAGCAATAGCCTGATAAACCACATCTTTTAACTGATGAATGGCAGCAAGATAATACTTCGGAGCCAGACCAATTCGCATATGGACTTTACCAATACGTAAACGGCGATTGACATAATCACTATCATAATAACCATCAAACAACTCTAGAATATAGCGCCGCATCGAATTTTCAAGACGCAGCATAGTTTCTGAGTCGCCGATTAAAAGAGTCGTGCCCGAATCCTGAGTAATATGTTCGTAAAAGTTCTTAACGATTCCATCTATATATTTAGTCACTAGCGGCTTAAACGATTTAAGCGCCTTGGCATCAGTATCAGTAAAATCGAGTAATGCTTTGCGTTTTTCGATCTCACGATCATTAATATGTAGTTGTTCTGCTAGTGACTGGTTAACCTGATCCATGTCTATTCCTATATGCTGATACGACAAAGTTAAACTACGTTTCAGAACATATATCGTCACAAACTGTTATGGATTAATTTTTTAACGTGTCATGACACATTAATTAACAATCTGAACTAATTATCAGGTAAATATGCTATGGGAAAGTAGATAAAACTCGTGATAAATAAGTAGTAAGCAGACACTGATAAGCAACATAGCAAACATGCGCGCATGTTTACCTTTGATGACGTTAACCGTAAATGGAAAGCGCATTCGCGCCGGTGGCATGCGTGCAGACATAATTCCGCGATAAGCAAACCAGATTAAAAAGATCATCGGCAAACTCCGCGCCATGGCAAAGGCCATGCCTGCGACAACAATCTTCTGCTGGTTTAACTCAGGGATACCGAGTGGATCGTCACTGTTATATAAGAATGACAATAACAGGTCGATCATGGGCTCAAGCCAGAGGAGGAATAATATATAGAGTGCGATCAGTATAAACAGGGTTTTACGTAATGGAATATCTGCCTGGATGAATTCGGGCTGCTGCTTGCGCATTGGTCTTAGCACTGCTCCCAGGGCAGGCCATCAAAACGCCAGCCGGCCAGCGTGCTACGGTGATGATTATCATCCAGCTCACCCTCAAAACCATCGGCAATATTATAGACCTGACCAAAGCCTTCCCTGATCAGCAGTTCACCCGCCTCGAGTGAGCGCTTACCACTGCGGCAGATCAACAGAATCGGAACATTTTGACCTGATTTATGATCCAGCCCGCCAAGAATGAGCTTGCGAATCTCTGCGGCAAAGTGTGGATTGACGTTCCAGTCCGGCTCATCAATCCAGGCGATATGAATCGCACCGACGGGATGGCCAATAAATAGAAACTCCATCTGCGAGCGCACATCGACCAGCAGCGCTTTGGGCTCATCCTGAATCAGCTGCCAGGCCTGTTTTGGTGAGAGAGTTTTTACCTGAGAATCCGCCATAGCTCTATCCTACTCCGCAGATATAAAAAGTATAGGCTGCTGCGCAGAAAAAATTTCACCAAATCTGTAACCTGCTACCCGCTTCATTCGTCATAGCCATAACAACCAACAATAACTGTCTTGGAGGACAGCATGACGAAACTAAAACATCTTACAATTGGCTACTTATTAACCATTTTACTGTCTGCCTGTGGTGGTGGTGGGGACGGGGGCGGCGATTCCGCAGGCAATAATAATAATGGCGCAGGTCAATATGACCTGGTTGATTACTTCTTCCATGAAAATCTGGCCGTGACAAACAGTACTGT
>JAOULB010000380.1 GCA_029882235.1 Gammaproteobacteria bacterium
GCTAAACGGCGTTCAGCTTGCCGGTATGGAACATCTTGATGAACGCTATGTGCGTGCCGTGAATTACACCACCAAGGCCTCACACCGAGACTTACCCAAGATGGTGCTGTTGGTGGATATTGCCAGTGATGAAGAAACATTGGTTGAACAGGCGGCGAATAAGGTTGTCAGTATGGCCGCTGCACGTGATGGAGAAGGTTTTGTTGCCATTGGTGCCGAGGCCAGAAAACGTTTCTGGGCAGACCGGGCAAAGACCGCCGCAATTGCCGCACATACCAACGCCTTTAAAATTAATGAAGATGTCGTGATACCTCTGCCACGCCTGGCGGACTATAACGATGGTATTGAACGTATCAATATCGAGTTGTCGACAAAGAACAAGTTGGCCTTAATCGAAAGTGTGCAGGAGTATTTATCGGGCGATATCCCCGAGTTGCATCAACTTGTAGCGGGTCAGGCACCTGAAGAATCTGAAGACGATGAGATCAATGCATTAATTAATTCCAAAATAGAATCTGCCCGGCTGTTACTGGATAGTGTTGGCCAACAGTGGCAAACATTACTGGATAATATGGATAGTCTGGCACAGGATTATAGTGGCCTGTTGAATGAAGAACATCGCACAGGTCTGAGTGAAACAGATACGGTCTTTCATTTATTGCAACGTCGATTATTACGTATCTCTTATCGCCAGAGTATTGAGCGGCCGTTAAAAGAAATTTTTACCGGTCAGGAGTTTAATGGTTTAAGAAAACGACTTGATGAGCTGCACGCCAAAGTGCGTTCAAGTCGTTTGTTTGTCGCCACACATATGCATGCCGGTGATGGCAATGTGCATACCAATATCCCGGTCAATTCAAATGACTACGCCATGATGCATGAGGCCGAACGTGTTGTTGCGCGAATCATGCAACTGGCAGAATCACTCGGTGGTGTGATCTCTGGCGAGCACGGCATTGGTATTACCAAGCTTGAGTTTCTGGATGCTAAAATTCTGAGCGACTTTGCAAAGTACAAGCAAATTGTTGATCCTAAAGGGGTATTTAACCCGGGCAAACTTAAGCCAGGCGCGGATCTCGCCAACGCCTATACGCCTTCCTTACAACTGGTGCAGCAGGAAGCACTGATCCTGGAGGCCAGTGAACTGGGCGGCTTGAACCAGTCGATCAAGGATTGTCTACGTTGTGGTAAGTGCAAACCAGTTTGTAATACGCATATCCCAAGAGCGAATCTGCTTTACTCACCAAGAAATAAAATCCTTGCCAGTGGTTTGATCATTGAAGCTTTTCTTTATGAGGAGCAGACGCGTCGTGGAATTTCCATTCGACACTTTGAAGAAATGAATGATGTTGCTGATCATTGCACGGTTTGTCATAAATGTTTAAACCCATGCCCAGTCAATATCGACTTTGGTGATGTGTCGGTGACGATGCGCAGTATCTTACGTGCGCATGGGAAAAAGAATCGCAACCTGGGTAGCTGGCTGGGTTTATTGTATTTGAATATTTCTGACCCTTTATTGATCAGCCTGATGCGACGTTTTGCCATTCGGCTGGGCTATCGTATGCAGAACACGCTGTATCAGTTTGCAAAAGTGTTTTTATTTTCGAAAAAGACAAAGCGACCACAGGCCACGACCGGCAAGTCGGGTGCACGTAGTCAGCTGGTTCATTTTGTTAAAACACCGTTACCCACGACCGTGCCAGAAAAATCAATGCGTGCCTTACTCGATCTTGAAGATCAGAAAACGGTTGCGATCCTGCGGAATCAGGACAAAGTGAATGATGACTCTGATGCAGTGTTTTATTTTCCAGGATGTGGTTCTGAACGATTATTCAGTCAAGTCGGTATGGCGACATTGGCCATGCTCTATGAAGTCGGCGCAGAAACAATATTGCCGCCCGGTTATTTGTGTTGTGGCTATCCGCAAACCTCAAGTGGTGATGCGGCCAAGGGTAAACGTATCTCAACCGATAACCAGGTCTTGTTTCATCGTGTTGCCAATACCCTGAACTATATGGATATCAAGACCGTGCTGGTATCCTGCGGTACCTGTATGGATCAATTGCAACAGTACCAGTTCCAGAAGATTTTCCCCGGCTGTCGATTGCTGGATATTCATGAGTATCTGATGGAAAAAGGCATCAAACTGAGTGAGCCGTCAAAAACGAAATATCTTTATCATGACCCCTGTCATACGCCGATGAAGACCCATAATCCGATACGGGTCGCATCAAGCCTGATGGGACAGGAAGTTAAACTGACTGAGCGTTGCTGTGGCGAAGCCGGGACCTTTGCGATCTCGCGCCCTGATATTGCCACCCAGGTGCGTTATCGCAAACAGGAAGATTTAACGCAGGGCATCAAAGAACTGACGGGCAACAGCAAAGTGAAAAAGGATCAGGTCAAACTACTCACTTCCTGCCCGGCCTGTATGCAGGGCTTATCGCGCTATCGTGATTTAACCGGTTTACAGACAGACTACATTGTGACTGAACTTGCATCACAGCTCGTGGGTAAAAACT
>JAOULB010000047.1 GCA_029882235.1 Gammaproteobacteria bacterium
TTGCAAAAATAGCTCATAATCTACGGCTGTTTCAAAAACAATAGAACGTCCCATTTTTTCACTGAGATAGTCTCTCAATGGCGCAAAACGTTTGAACAGGTTTACAGTGCTACGAGATGGTAAGAGCCCAAGAGTAAGTTTTTCGTCACCAGCTGGTTCTTTTGCCTGAGCGGTGCAGGTAAAGCTTATTAGGGCAAAAATTATAGCGATCCAGTAATCGTGGGGACGTCTGTTTTTTATCATTATAATCCCGTATCTGACCTGCGACAGATTTTCTGGTACTTACATCTATGTTAACAGAACCTGTTTGTTGAAATCTGATTATCAGGCTGCACTTTTTTCATTTTCCATAAACGCATCGAGTGGACGATTTAACGTTTCAACCAGCATATTGATATCAGCAAGCTGCGTATTTAATTTTTCTGCACTGTTTTCCAGTTCAGTAATGCGTTGTTGTAATGTCTCACGTGACTCGCTGATACGGCGTAGACTTTCCAGTCGCTTTTTAACCTGACTCTTATGTTCCTTAATACGCGTCATTAAGGAGTGTAAGGCCGTTTTATTCCAGCTTTCTGCCTCGGTATAGGCCTGATGAAACGTATTCCTGGCATGACTGACGAGCGAGATGAAGAATTTTTTAATGACAAAACTCTGTTCCGTCATGGTCGTTATTGGACTTTTAATATAAGACTCGGCCTCACGATGCAGGCGTTCCATCTCCAGCTTATATTTGTTCATGGTGAATAGTCGCGGTTTTAAATCGCTGACTGAATGATCTTCGCAGAATTTTCGATAAACGCGCTGTAGCAATGAGTTTGTCTTGTCAGTTTGTTTGGATGCCTGCTGAATCACATCATTCATAATATCGAAGAATTCTTTCATCGAAGACTTTAATCCAACTGTCGTCCAGGTGCCGGCCATTTGTTTGCGTGTCTCAGCCATGAGTTTATCAAGTTCATTCAGACTAAGCAGCTTAAGCAGCGCTGCATGTTCTTTCTGAAACAATTTTTTACTAATCTGGAAGCTTTCCAGGCTTTTATAGTAGAGCGCCTGCTCTTCACGTGTCTTTAGCATAAGATGAACGATGACATCTTTATTTTTACCGCTGAGGTTTTTGAGTTCTTTTAACTGTTTGTTGGCCTCATTCAGGCGCGACACAACAAGACCGCGAGACTCCTTCACCATGCTGCCAATTTCAGTCAGAATATTATTACGAAGAATAAGCTGTTTCTTGGGCAGGATATCTTTGGCGAGTAAATTTTCGAGCGCATTGATGTTGCTTTTCTTTTCCAGTGCCTGATCTTTTTTAACTTTAGCAACCAGTCCTTTTTGTGCGGATACCGGCACAACATTGTTTTCGTCCACACCCAGTTGTTTCGCTACTGAAGCACATTGTAGCTTGATGGTATTATCAACGGCGGCATCGCTTTTGAGCTCATCCCAGAGCATATCGACCTTATTCAATACCACGATGCGGCCATGTTGTTTATCACCCGTTAGTGCCTGCACATGGTGATCCCACATATCCATATCCGATTTTGTGACGCCCGTGTCTGCACCTAGAACAAAGATGACGGCCTGTGCGGTTGGCAGCATATTCAGGGTCAGTTCAGGTTCAGAACCCAGTGCGTTCAGGCCGGGGGTATCGAGGATAGACAGCCCCTCCATTAATAAAGGATGAGGGAAGCTGATCAAGGCATGGCGCCATTTGGGAATATCGACATAGCCATCATTGCGGGTCTTATCCGCATCCTGGACAGGATCGTGCAATCCAAGTTTGAGCGCTTCTTTTTCTGTCACACGCTTGGTGCGAATGACCTCCATGAATACTTCCGCCATTTTCTCTGGTGAGCGTGTGTCGAGAATAATTGTGGTCCAGTTTGATGGGTTCTTTTTCTGTTCCTGAATACTGGCATCGTCGAGGCGGGTTTCGATAGGCAGAAGTCTTAAATAACTTTTCTGAAATGAGCGATCATAAAGCAGTTCAGTTGGGCACATGGTTGTACGGCCGGGCTCTGAAGGGAGCAGACGCATACCGAATTCGGAAAAGAAAATAGTATTAATGAGTTCAGTCTTGCCACGCGCAAATTCGGCGACAAAGGCAATATTCAGTAGATCGGTTTTCAGGCTTTCGATCATCTCAAACAGACGTAATTCGGTTTCAGGGCCGATCATATTGTTCTGTTCGAGCCATTTACGGTAACGCTCGATGGCCGACATCAGGTCGGTTTTCCACCGGCCAAAGGCATGCATCTGTTCCGTAAATCCGTGTGCGATCATAGGTTTATTCAATCGTGTTTGACTAAACAACAATCATATAATGGAAAAGGCCTCTGTGGATAGTTTTGCAATCAAACTGGTCATTTTTTATACAACTGGTAAAAACAAAATGGCAGATTTATCTGACAGACTGTTTTTAATATAACTTTTTTAGAAGCCGTTCGTTTAGTACCAGTTCACGAAACACATCTTTCTCGGTTGAAAAAGGGAGTTTCGGTTATTGAGGGCCGACAAACAGAGATTGATTGAGATTAATAGAACGCCAGTCGTCGCCCAAAGTCGATTGAGGGTTGCATCAGTCAGCACAGTCAGAGATTTTACTAGTCATACCTTTTACTAGTATGAGAGGTAAAAGTTCGGGTTTTGAAGAATTAAAACAGCCTGTAGCAGTAAATAAAGCACAATAATGACTAACATTGGAGATAGATCTAGACCAGATACAGGTTTAATTATACGTCGAGCTGGTCGCATAAGTGGTTCAGTGAGTTGATGGATCAGCCCAACAATCGGGTTATAGGCGCCGGGATTGATCCAACTAATTATGATCTGAAGAAATATACAAAATAGGAAAACACCTATTACAAGAGCTAGTAATTCTGCAATAGCCAGTATAAATAACCCAGGAACGGCTGGAATTGTGTCTCCAGGTAAAAGCCCTTTTAAGACAATTTCGGTAATCTTCAATACAATCATGAGAATCACAGATGCCCAGTCTATCCCACCGATTCCTGGGATGATTTTACGAAATGGTTTCAAAGC
The DNA here is from genome assembly GCA_029882235.1 of Gammaproteobacteria bacterium. Classification (GTDB taxonomy): domain Bacteria; phylum Pseudomonadota; class Gammaproteobacteria; order UBA6429; family Thiohalophilaceae; genus JAOULB01. The sequence continues at coordinate 3,040 of JAOULB010000047.1, forward strand.
GGGGTTAGTTATTTTAATTAGAGCCTGAGATATTTGATTATCAAACATGTCGGCACGAACTATCTGTAATAAAAATCTCAGCATTACAAATAGTATATAGAGCCCAAACAGGGTCTCGATTAAGAAAGTGCCAGCATTACTGAGATATTGTCCACCCATAAATTATTTCCCCAATTGTTCAGACAGTTCTCTGGCGCGGTCTCGTGCAGCGGTCAGGGCCTGTAAAAATAGCGTTTCAAAATGATGTTCCTGCAGGCTCTTAATGGCCTGCTCCGTGGTGCCACCGGGTGAGGTAACACGTTCGCGTAAGACTGCAGGATCTTCTTCAATTTCTAATGCCAGTTTAGACGCCCCGAAGGCAGTCTGCACGGTTAACAGGCGTGCAGTCTCAGCATCCAGCCCCAGTTTTATACCCGCCTGTTCCATTGCCTCCATGACCAAAAACAAATAAGCGGGTCCGCTGCCAGATAATGCAGTGACGGCATCGAGTTGATCTTCGGTATCGACCCACAGGGTCAGACCGACGGCACGCATAATGGATTCAGCCACTTCTTTTTGTGCCTCAGTGACATTGGCATTGGCAAACATGCCGGTGGCACCACTGCGTACCAGTGCAGGGGTGTTGGGCATGGTACGAACGATAGCTGCCTCAGTACCAAGCCATTGAGTGATTGCACTACTGGTGATGCCTGCAGCGATACTAATTAATAGCTTACCTTCGATGTTTTGTAGATCGCTGACTACGTCTTTCATTATCTGCGGTTTTACTGCAAGGACGATCACCTCACATTGCGCGGCCTGTGGCTGATTGTCTGCACTGGTATGGACACCAAAGTCGATTTGTAATTGTTGACGATTGTTTTCGTTAGGGTCGGCAACATAAAGAGCATCAGCCGCAACATCACTGGCGATCAAGCCACCAATCAGGCTGCGCGCCATATTGCCACCACCAATAAAACAGATTTTTTGATTGATCATATTAATAAGTTACAGGATTAAAGCAGGCACTGACAAGCTGCCTGATCAATAAAAACATTAAAAAAATATTTTTAATTGCGCGGACCAAAAATTGCTGTACCAATACGTACTATGGTTGCGCCTTCCGCAATGGCGGCTTCCATGTCATTGCTCATACCCATTGAGAGTGTGTCTATCTCAATACCGGCTTGTTGCAGCGATTCGGCCAGCGTGCGCAATGCCGCAAAGTCCTGGCGTTGTTGTGCATCATCATCGCTTGCCGCAGGAATCGCCATTAGACCGCGTAATTTAAGCCTGGATAGATTTCCAAGTTGTTCCGCGAGTTCTAGCGTCTGCTCGGCTTTAAGGCCAGACTTATTTGGATCATTGGAAATGTTGACCTGCAGGCAGATGTTCAGTGGCTCAAGCCCATCGGGTCGTTGTTCATGCAGGCGTTGGGCAATTTTCAGGCGATCAACGCTGTGCACCCAGTCAAAGTGCTCGGCAATGGCGCGAGTTTTGTTGGATTGAATCGGGCCAATGAAATGCCAGATGAGTCCATTGCCGGTCAGTGCCTGTATTTTTGGCAGCGCATCCTGCAAATAATTTTCACCAAACTCGATCTGGCCAGCATGTCTGGCCTGCTCAATATCTTCGACCGGGCGTGTCTTGCTAACAGCAAGTAATCGGACGGAGCCAGGCTGACGTTGTGCCTTTTGTTCAGCATCGGTGATGCGTGCACGGATCGCATTTATGCGTTCGCTTGGAGTATTCATGGGGTTTTCATCTTGCCTATTTGCCCTTTGGGAGTTACCTTAAAACCAGTGACTTAGCAAAAATTGTGGATTTCCGATATCCTCAGTACCTAACAACAATAATGGTTTATAACAGGTTAGAAAAGCTTTCATGGATATTACCGAATTACTCGCCTTTAGCGTAAAAAACAATGCCTCGGATTTACACCTGTCATCCGGTTTGCCACCAATGATTCGTGTCGATGGGGATATCCGTCGGATTAATGTACCACCACTGGATCACAAGACGGTGCATAGTCTGGTGTATGACATTATGGGTGATAAACAGCGCAAGGACTTTGAAGAGTTTTACGAGACCGATTTTTCCTTTGAAATTCCAGAGCTGGCCCGTTTCCGTGTCAATGCCTTTAATCATCATCGTGGTGCGGGTGCGGTATTCCGTACTATTCCCTCGGTGATTTTATCGCTGGAAGAGCTGGGCGCCCCGGCGGTGTTTAAGGAGATTGCCGATCATCCGCGTGGTCTGATCCTGGTCACCGGGCCAACGGGTTCGGGTAAATCGACCACGCTCGCCGCGATGATGGATTATAAGAATGCCAATGAATATGCTCATATTCTGACCATTGAAGACCCCATCGAATTCGTGCATGAAAGTAAAAAATGTCTGGTCAACCAGCGCGAAGTGCATCGAGACACGCTAGGCTTTAGTGAGGCACTGCGATCCGCCTTACGTGAAGACCCGGATATTATTCTGGTGGGTGAAATGCGTGATCTGGAAACCATACGACTGGCGCTGACGGCATCCGAAACCGGGCACCTGGTTTTTGGAACATTACATACGACCTCGGCAGCCAAGACCATCGACCGTATTATCGATGTATTCCCAGCCGCCGAAAAGGAAATGGTGCGCTCGATGTTATCCGAATCATTGCGCGCAGTAATTTCACAGACGTTGATGAAAAAGGTTGGCGGCGGTCGAATTGCAGCGCATGAGATCATGCTCGGAACACCGGCGATCCGAAACCTGATTCGTGAAGACAAGGTTGCGCAGATGTATTCCGCGATTCAGACCGGACATGGTGCGGGTATGCAGACGCTGGATCAATGTTTACAGGATCTGGTCGCTAAAGGCATAGTCAGTAAGGCCGAGGCCAGAACCAAGGCCATGAGCAAAGACACGTTTATTTAGTAAAGACGATAGAGAGCAGTTATGGATTTTGATTCGTTACTAAAACTGATGGTACACAAGAATGCCTCGGATCTGTTTATCACAGCCGGGGTTGCACCGAGCCTGAAAATCAACGGCAAGATCACCCCGGTGACGCAGGCAACGCTGACACCCAAGCAGGCGCGTGAAATTGTTTATAGCATTATGAGTCAGGAGCAACGACGTCAGTTTGATAATACCTGTGAAAGCAATTTCGCCATCTCGGCTTCAGGCATTGGCCGTTTTCGTGTCAGTGCCTTCCAGCAGCGCAATCATGCCGGTATGGTATTGCGTAAAATTGAAACCACCATCCCGACTATTGAAGATCTGCACCTGCCCCCTATCCTGAAAGATTTTGTCATGACCAAACGTGGTCTGGTGATTATGGTCGGTGCAACCGGCTCGGGTAAGTCAACATCACTGGCGGCAATGATTGGTTATCGCAACAAGAATAGCAGTGGCCATATTATCTCCATCGAAGACCCGATCGAATTTATTCACCATCACGAAGGCTGTATTGTTACCCAGCGTGAAGTGGGGCTGGATACTGATAGCTTTGAAGAGGCACTGAAAAATACTCTGCGTCAGGCGCCGGATGTGATTCTGATTGGCGAAATTCGTACCCGTGAAACCATGGATCATTCCATCGCCTTTGCCGAGACCGGCCATCTGTGTTTGGCTACCCTGCACGCGAACAATGCGAATCAGGCGATGGATCGTATTCTTAACTTTTTCCCTGAAGATCGACGCTCACAGTTGTTGATGGATTTATCCTTGAACCTGAAAGCCGTAGTGGCGCAACAATTAATTCCAACACCCGATGGTCAGGGCCGTGTGCTCGCTGCTGAAATTCTGATCAACACACCCTTGATTGCAGATTTGATTCGTAAGGGTGAAGTGCACAGCATCAAGGAGCTGATGGCCAAGTCACGTAATCAGGGTATGCAGACCTTTGATCAGGCACTTTATGATTTGTATAAAGATGGTGATATCACCTATGAAGATGCCATCAATCATGCCGACTCTGCGAATGAACTGCGTCTGATGATTAAACTCGGTGAATCCAAGCGGGCCAATCAGTCTGATTCTTCAATGGATGGCATTACGCTTATCGATCACTAAATTTCTGCTGATGGTATTTGTTAACATCAGCCAGAAATTTCTCCCGTAACTCGGTTTGATCGAGTTGTTCATCTTCAATCAGCGGTAAACCCGGCAAGAGTTGTTTTACCGTCGCCGCAAAAATTCCAGTACCCTTCTCATTTGTGTTTTCAGCATCGACCAGTCTGACATTTTCAAGGCCACAACTGGGTGATCGTGCGGTAAAAATATAACCCGACAAAGGATCTAACTGTGGTTTGATCGAATGGGCATAGTCAGTTAACTGCTCCGTTACATCAATCGATGCATCGGCAACCCCGCGAACACGAATCCCCGTGTCTGTTGTAACCAGCTGGATAGGTGGGCGTGGCACACCCAATCCAATCGCAACTTCAGGACAAAAGGGGACGAGATCAAATTGTTGTGCCAGCACCGTAGTAATGAAGGTATTGCTTTTGTGCCGGCCATCATAGCGAATCTCCTGGCCTAACAGACAGCCACTGACCCCAATTTGTGGTGGGGGTGCAGCAGACTTATGTTTTTTCACAACAATCATTCATTTATTTTAGTGTATTTGTCTCAACAAAAGCTTCGCTATTTGAATAATCCGATTTGAATAGACTCATGTCTGCAATCGACATGCCGATATTATCTCAGATACAGGCTCGATAATGACCTGTTTGGAGTGAAAACTGCGGGTGGCTAGTGGTTTTTGGAGCTGATAGGACAGGTTATAAAAATGGCGTTAGATGCTCACTTTGTTTTTCTGGAGGCGAGGCGCAATCTGGATACGGCTGTTGAAGGCCAGTATTCGATTTTGCTGGTTACGCTTTCTATTGTTATCGCCTGTCTTGCGGCTTATGCCGCCTTTCTTTTGTCTGAGCGATATCATGCCGCACAGGAGCGCTCTTCTCGCATTTTAATGTTGATGATTGGTTCCATTGCCATGGGTGTGGGGATCTGGACCATGCATTTCACCGGCATGCTGGCTTTTCAGTTGCCGATGAAAGTCAGTTATGACAAAGCCTTAACCTTATTCTCGATTCTTCCTGCCATTTTTGCCAGTAGCTTTGTGCTTGCCAGCAAATCAAACAACACTAAGTGTTGCTGGCGGCTACCCGTACAGTCGCTGTTAATGGGAGTGGGCATTGGCGTCATGCACTATCTTGGCATGTCCGCAATGCATATGCAGGGAAGTATGCGCTATGACCCTCTATTGTTCACGCTCTCGATTATTATTGCTGTTGTTTTATCTTATGCCTCGATCAGAATAAAAAATAGCGTCGTCAGTATCAAAACAGTCTCTGAAGTCCGTTCGATGATTCTGGCCGCAATTATGATGGGTACGGCAATCTCAGCCATGCATTATACTGGTATGGCTGCAATGTATTATTTCCCCGAGCTTGACCATACACATGCAATGTCAGATGGGATTGGTGACTGGGATGCGCGTGCTCTGGCGGAATTACTGGAACTGGTTGTGCCCTTCATCCTGTTGCTGATGATTGGCTCCATCCATCTAAGTCGTCGTATTGAAATTCTCAAAAAACTCCAGGATGTTGAGTTGCGTCAGCAGTCGATTGTTAAGACCATGGTCGATGGTCTGGTTGTGATTGATGATAGAGGTATTATCGAGTCATTTAATCCTGCCGCAGAAAAATTATTTGGTTATTCTCAGGAAGAAATTATTGGCGAGAACGTCAATCGATTAATGAATACAGATGAGGCCGCACAGCATGATGGACATCTCGCACATTTTAAAACTTCAACACACTCACCGGTGATTGGTGTAAGTCGAATAATTAAAGGCCGACGAAAAGATGGCACACTGTTTCCGGTTGATATTGCCCTGAGTGATACCCGCGTCGAGGGTAAAATATTTTTTACCGGAGTAATCCGAGATATATCTGAACGTCTCGAAGCAGAAGAAAAATTGCATACCGCGAAACAGGCAGCTGAAAAAGCCAGCGCGGCCAAGTCAGAATTCCTCGCCCGTGTTAGTCATGAATTACGTACTCCCATGAATGCGATTCTTGGTTTTGGCCAGTTGCTGGAAATGGATGCAAAAGAATTTAATGAATCACATCAGCATTATATCTCTGAGTTACAACTCGCCGGACATCGACTGCTTGGTTTGATCAATGATGTTCTGGATCTATCACAGATAGAGACAGGAAAACTAACCGTTAATCTCGAGTCAGTGTTATTAGATGATGTTGTTAAAGCGAGCATTAATGAAGTCGAAGCACAGGCAGAACATCGCGCGATCAATATCATTGATAAAATTGAAGATAAAGATTTAACCGTGGTTGGGAATAATGAGCGACTTAAGCAGGTGTTATCAAGCTTGCTGAGCAATGGGATTAAACATAATAAAGAAGCAGGCCAGGTATTCATTGGTACGTCAATAGAGTCAAATGGCTATTTAAAAATAAGCGTAACTGACACCGGTCCGGGTCTGACGGAAGAACAGATCGAAAACATATTTAAACCCTTTAGTCGTCAGAATAAAAACCAGGACATTCAGGGTGTGGGTGTCGGGCTTGCGATCAGTAAACACCTGATAGAAATAATGGGAGGGAGGCTTGGTGTTGAAAGTAAGCTCAATGTCGGCAGTACTTTCTGGGTGGAGTTATCATTGGCTGACATTAATAAAAAGAATATCCAGAACTCAAGTTCCTGATAGCACGATAAAGAATTTTATAATAAGATTTAAACAGTCCTCTTTGGGATACTTATCAGCGATAACATCTTATGCCAGATGAGAAGGGTATGCTCCATGCCATCATCCTCAACCAAAATGGGGTAGGGCGTAATATTGACTGGTCAACGCTACCGCAGGAGCAGTCTGAAGGAGATTTTCTCTGGATACATTTAAACTACATGGAACCCTCTGCCCAACAATGGCTGCAAACACATAGTGGCCTGCACCCGGCCGATGTTGAGGCTTTGCTTAAAGATGAGACACGCCCACGTACGGTTGTTAGCCATAATGGTTTACTTGTTAATTTACGCGGTGTGAATCTCAACCCTGGCGCTAACCCGGAAGATATGGTC
>JAOULB010000048.1 GCA_029882235.1 Gammaproteobacteria bacterium
GACCACTCTGGGCAAAGTCATCGGTGGTGGCATGCCGGTTGGCGCCTTTGGTGGTAAAAAAGAAATCATGCAAAAAATTGCCCCACTGGGGCCGGTTTATCAGGCTGGAACCTTATCGGGCAATCCAGTTGCGATGGCGGCTGGATTGAAAACGCTTGAATTGATTAGTCAGCCCGGCTTTTATGAGCAACTAACTGCCAAAACAACCCAGCTCGTCGAGGGTTTTGAAGCCAGGGCAAAGGCAACAGGTGTTGGTCTAACCAGTAATCAGGTCGGTGCCATGTTCGGCATCTTCTTTACCGATGCAGACTCAGTCAGTAATTTTGCGCAGGTGGGTGAATGTGATGTAGAACGGTTTAAAACGTTTTATCACGGCATGCTGGAACAGGGTGTGTATCTGGCGCCGTCTGCCTATGAAGCGGGCTTTGTCTCAGCGGCCCACACCGATGAAGATATTAATAAAACCCTGGATGCCTCAGAGCAGGTAATGAAGACGCTTTAACGGCTGGGCCTAACTGGCTCGGGCACCTTCAGTACAGCTGGTTTGTGCCTGTTTGCTGATGCTGCGCAATGTTTTGTCATCTTTATAACCGGTAACCAGACGGATCAGGCGCTCACAGCGAATGCCGAGTTTTGCATCGACATCGATATCTTCGGCGACCAGATAGCTAAACAGGTTGTCGGCGATGTCTTCAATCTGCTGCACAATGGTGCGTTCATGAGGACGTCGGCCCGTACCCCACTCTTTTTCCAGAATCAGCTGTTCGATGTGTTCTGCGTCAAACTCGCATTTAAGAATATTGTCTTTCATGGAAAAGGGCGCGAGTGTTTCGTCTTTGAGGATATGGCGTACCGAGCGTAGCGGCCGAATCACTTTATCCCGCCATTTACTGGTACGCAGGATCATCGCACGCCAGGCACTGGTAGAAACTGTACCGCGACCGGACTTGCCTAACCAGCAGGCAAACAACAGCATATTGATATCGGCACCATAGTCGTCCTGCAATTGCAGACAGAGTTCACTGATCTCCGGACGCTTGTACTCGGCAATCGAAAAATCCCAGAAGTCACTTTTTGGTAGCTCAAACATTTTCTTCCCTCTCCCTGAATCTATTCTGCTTGCTTAGGCTAAGATATGACCATGACGTTGGACTTTTTACAATCCTTTCTGGACTGGTTAACCCATCACAGTGTCTGGTCAGGACTTATCATTTTCCTCATCGCGTTTAGCGAATCACTGGCACTGGTTGGACTCATCGTCCCCGGTGCCCTGCTCATGTTTGCCATCGGTACCCTGATCAGTACCGGGCATTTACCTTTTGTCAGTACCTGTCTGTGGGCTGTTGCCGGTGCTGTAATTGGCGACGGCACCAGTTACTGGCTCGGGAATTATTATCGGGATAACCTGAAAAATCTATGGCCCCTGTCACGCCACCCACAAATTTTAGACCGTGGCAGTGAATATTTTAAACAACACGGCGGTAAAAGTATCTTTCTGGGCCGTTTTATTGGCCCGCTGCGTCCGATCATCCCGGCCATTGCCGGCATGAACAATATGCCCATTCCTCGATTTATGATCGTCAATATTATTTCAGGCTTTGCCTGGGCACCGCTTTATCTGTTACCGGGAATGGCTTTTGGTCTGTCCTTAACCGTTGCCAGCGAAGTTGCCGGGCGACTGGTGATGCTAAGCATTGTTTTAATTGTCCTGACACTTGTTTTTCTCTGGCTGAGTAAACGTATTTATAAAGCCACCTTACCACGCGTTGATAAGCTGTTTTTTAATCTGATGGACTGGAGCCACCGCCACCCCATTGCCGGGCAGGTCCCTGCTGCACTGATCAAACCCGAACACCCTGAAGTAAGAATCCTCAGCCTGCTGGCCTTGTTGCTACTGTTTGCATCCGCCATGCTCATAGGCATTAGTCAGCTGATGGGACCTGAAACAATATTCAGTCAGTTAGATAAACTGATTCATTTCAATCTACAAAGATTGCATACGCCGGGCTTCAGCTCGTTTATGCAATACGTGCAGGGCTGGGCTTCTCCAGTTAATCTATCGATCACAGTCGCTTTATTTATTTTCTGGTATTGGTCACAGCATAATCGCCTTGTCATCGGGCATGTCGTCGCAGCATTATTAGTGCCCTGGTTATTAATTACTGCACTAAGCACTATTTTCCCACTTGATGATCGGACTTATGTTTTTCCTGCCTTACCCGTAACCGTTTCAATTTCTGTTTATGGCTTTATTGCAGTTGCACTGGCACGAGAATTACCACAAAAGCTACATCCACTGATTTATGTGCCTGTTGCTGTCATTGTTTTTCTGATTAGTTTTGCGCAACTTTATCAACATCAATATTCTTTGTCTGATGTTGTTATTGGCGCCATGGTCGGTGCGATATGGCTGGCAATATTGGGCATTGCCTACCGTCGCCATGCACAACAGCCTTATATTAAAGCGAGATCAATAACGTTTATCATTGTCGTGATGTGTTTATCCATATTTGTGATTGCGCCCGGGCACAAGGAACAATCGACAATAATAAATTTTCAGCACATAAAAAATATATCAGCTCATGACTGGCTCAGTGAACAATGGACTTCGATAGATCTGCATCGAAAAGATCTACGTTTTTTACAGCATCATCCATTGAATATTCAATTAGCAGGAAACCTTGACCGTATTTCAGCAACACTACAAAAAAATGGCTGGCGCGTACCACCAAGTGCTCGCGGCCTGGGTGTGTTGCAGTGGTTAAACCCGGCCCCTGAGCTGGAACGTCTGCCTGTGCTACCTCATGTGCATGATGGTCAGTATGAAAAATTACGCATGGTCAAACACACTGGCAATAAAATCTATGTCATTCGTTTATGGCACACACGAGTTAAGATTTTAAACGGCAATCAGTCGCTGGATTTATGGGTTGGGAATGCCGGCGCACTAAAAAAATTCAACATAATGGGACTAAGCATGTTCAAAACCGATCATCAGTTTTATCAGGCCATGCAGCTTGTTAAAAACGATATCAATGAATCATTTGTTATTCAGCAGAAAATTTTACCTGAAGACAGGAATAAGAAGTTGTTATTAGCCTATCCGGCTAAATAAACATTTTTTCATCCAGACGTGTGCTTAGCTGCGATAAACGCTCATAGGGATTTTCTATTTTGAGGAAGTTCTGTTTTTCACACAGGTCGAGTGGCAATAACTCTATCAAACGCGAACTGACCCAGCCGGCATTATCAAAATGGGTCGGCATAGTCGTATAGGGGGGTTCCAGTTGATTAATAATCTGATGTAACAGATCAACCATCGGCTCAAATTCTTCATCAATACTGGCTTCATCTTCTTCTGGCAATAATTCAATTTCAGCAGTGATCAGCTGACTCGGTTCAACCTGCTGAGAGAGTATTTTAAAGCGTTGCTCGCCGCGTAATGTGATTCCAAGCAACCCATCCGGACGTTTATTCCAGTAACAGATATTCGTCAGTGTCCCAACATCATAAACTTCTGCTGCAGAACCGGTTTCAGAGCCCTCTTTGATCAAGATCACGCCAATACCCAGATTATTTTTCAAACAATTGCTGACCATATCCAGATAACGTGGCTCAAAGATACGCAGGGGCAGGACACCGCCGGGGAATAGAACGGTATTTAGTGGAAACAGGGGTATTGTCAAACTCATTTATTTACCGCGATTGCTTTAAATCATCCTTTGAATATCTTAAGTTGTAGTCCGTCAACCCAGTGAATGCAAACCTGTATTAGCCCTGTTCACCCCAGCGCGGTACAAGTGCATGCTCCAGATCAAGCTGATCCAGGATACGTGCGACAATAAAGTCGACTAATTCATTAACACTGGTGGGCTTATGGTAGAAACCAGGATTGGCTGGAAGAATGGTCACCCCAATTCGCGACAGTTTGAGCATATTCTCCAGGTGGATGGCCGATAGAGGGGTTTCTCGCGGCACCAGAATCAGCTTACGCTGTTCTTTGAGCATTACATCAGCCGCTCTTTCGATGAGATTATCACTGCTTCCCATCGCAATGCCGGCCAGCGTCCCGGTGGTACAGGGGCAGACCACCATCGCCCTGGCTCGATGCGAACCACTGGCCACGGGCGACATCCAGTCCTCACGAGAAAAAACCTGTAATAAGTTCTCATCGACCTGATAGTGCTGACAGAAAAATTTCTGCATCTCGGCTGGACGTGCAGGGATGTCCAGATCGGTTTCTGTCGCCAGCACCAATTGTGCGGCCTTTGATACGAGCAGATATACATTCTGCTCTGCGCGCAACAGACATTCCAGCAGACGCAAGCCATATGCCGAACCTGAGGCACCTGTCAGGGCGAGAATAATAGGCCGGTCTGAGAGTTCAGTTGTCATGTTTAAACCTGCTTTAATGCCTGTAACAGGCGCTCATGGATATTATCGAAGCCCCCATTGCTCATCACCAGGATATGATCGCCAGGTTGACTCTGTTTAATCACTGCATCAATCAATTTCTGCACATCATTAAAAATCCAGGCACTGTCGGGTCTCTGTTCGCTCACCTTTTCTGCCTGTCCTTCGACATTGTCCGCCTGATAAATAAAAACATAGTCCGCCTCTTTGAGTGATGGAGCCAGCGTATCGGCATGCACGCCCATGCGCATAGTGTTTGAACGCGGTTCCAGTACGGCAAGGATACGCTCCTGTCCGACCTGTTTGCGCAAACCCGCCACCGTCAGACTAATTGCAGTCGGATGATGGGCAAAGTCATCATAGACCGTGATCTCATTTTCCCTGCCACGTAATTCCATGCGTCGACGAATACCCTTGAATCCGGACAGGCTCTCAATTGCATGCTCAGGACTAATCCCGGCATGGCGTGCCGCAGCAATGGCTGCCAGGGCATTATTCTTATTGTGTTCGCCAATCAATGGCCAGTTCACCTGCCCAAGGGTTTGCCCATCCAGCATGACATCAAAACAACTGGCATCGGCATTAATATTCTTTGCCGTCCAGCCTTCAGTCTGGCCCGCGAAACTCTCAACCGGTGTCCAGCAACCGCGTTCAAGCACATCGGCAATGGCTTCATCATTATCGGGCGCAATAATCAAACCCGTGCCGGGCACGGTTCTGACCAGATGGTGAAACTGTGTTTTGATGGCTTCCAGGTCGGCAAAGATATCGGCGTGATCAAATTCGAGGTTATTGAGAATAGCCGTGCGTGGATGATAGTGAACAAACTTGGAGCGTTTATCAAAAAAGGCGGTATCGTATTCATCTGCCTCGACAACAAAAAAGGGCGTCTCACCCAGGCGCGCTGAGACACCAAAATTATTCGGCACCCCTCCGATTAAAAACCCGGGGGCCAGGCCATTGGCTTCCAGCAACCAGGCGAGGATGCTGGAGGTACTGGTCTTGCCATGGGTCCCCGCTACAGCCAGAACCCAGCGTTGCTGCAGAACATGTTCAGCCAGCCATTGTGGTCCTGAGGTGTAGGGTAATCCTTTATCCAGCACATATTCGACCGCTGGATTACCACGTGACATAGCATTGCCAATCACGACACAGTCTGGAGCAGGATCGAGATGCGCAGGATCATAACCTTCCTGTAAACGAATGCCCTGCTCTTCTAACTGTGTACTCATCGGTGGATAAACATTGGCATCGGATCCACTCACCTCATGACCCAGTGCACGCGCCAACAAGGCAACACCCCCCATAAAAGTTCCACAAATACCAAGAATATGAATATGCATTTATCCCGCCTGCGGTAATAACAAATTAACCACTGAAAAACTCAACATAACATAGCCGATGGCCAGTACTGATGCTGGAAAAATATTAATCTCAAGAGCATGTCGAAATATATGTGTAATAATTATCAGGCTCCAGAAATTAAAAGCCAGCAAAAAAAACCCGAATATTGATGATTCACTCATGAAATAAAGATTGATTGCCAACATGGGTAACAGAATGCAGGTCACAACCACACTACTCCCCATTAAAGCGATCAGGGTTTGCTGTGTACGAGGAGCATGTCCAAGAATACGCAAGAGCAACAATACGACAATGATATTTGTTGCTGTATTGACAAAAACAACTAACATTGCATCTGCAAGTGGTGTGCGACTAATAATGACGATAACATCGATAAGCAGACTGGCAAGCAGCACGAGGACAAACAGTGCAGTGGATGCAGGCGTATCCTGAGGTCCTCGTCGCAATAAACAGATATCAAGAAATAATTGAAAAAGTGGAATCAACTCTACTTGCTCATTTTAATTTTTTATTATCATTGTAATCATTCTTGTAATTAGAGATTATCATAGTGGTCATCTCGTTTAAATCAAAGATAAATTTATATTCATGTCAAATTCAGTAAATCAAAATGACTTTCGCTTCATCGACACAGCCGATGCCTTATTAAAATTTTGTAATGAAATCGCTAGCGCAAATGAGCTGGCAATTGATACAGAGTTTATTCGCGAAAAATCATATTACTCACAACTATGTTTAATACAGATTGCCAGCCATGAACATATTGCCTGTATCGATCCGCTTGCTGTTGCAGATATCGGCCCCTTACTGGATATTCTTTATGACAGCAGTAAAACAAAAATTCTGCATGCGGCACGCCAGGATCTGGAAATATTTTTCAATTTACGTGAAGACATTCCCAAACCTATTTTCGATACACAGATCGCTGCGACTGTACTGGGTTATGGCGATCAAATTGGCTATAGCAAACTGGTTGAAGAATTTCTTGATATTCATGTTGAAAAGGGCCATGCCCGCACTGACTGGAGTCAGCGCCCGCTATCCAAAGAGCAGTTAAACTACGCAGCTAATGATGTACGTTATCTGATTCAGATATATCCAATGATCAAACAACGCCTTGATGAGCTTGGACGCAGTGACTGGCCTGATGAGGATTTCCAGGCACTTTGCAGTCCCGATCTATATCGAATTAATTCCGAAACCATCTGGCAACGCATAAGTGGCCACCAACGTCTTAAGGGAAACAAGCTGGCGATATTGCAACGGCTGGCCGCCTGGCGTGAAGAGCTGGCGGTAACACAGAACCGGCCACGTAAATGGATCTTAGCGGATGATGTCATGGTTGCTCTAACACAACAGGCACCCAGTTCTGTGGCGCAATTAAAAACTCTACGTGGTTTAGCTCCTCGAGTGCTGGAAAAATATGGGCAAGATATATTAGATATGATCGAACAGGCAAAACAACTACCCAAAGATCAATGGCCCTGCAAAGATAAACTCCAGCGTCCGAGCAGTCAACAGGAAGCCCTTACCGATGGCCTGATGAGCCTGTTAAAAATACGAGCTGCAGAAAATAGTATTACCGCATCAGCTTTGGCTAACCGCAAAGATATCGAGCAACTGGTCATGGGTGAACAGGATCTCCCTTTGCTGCATGGCTGGCGGGCACAACTCGTTGGCAATGATCTGGTCAAAATGCTCAAGGGTGAACTTAAGCTGCAGGTCATCAGTGGAAAGTTAACTGTACTCAACAGTGATGATTAACTGTTTCAATACAGAAAATATTGGCGATGAAAACTGGCGATGTCGATAGCGAAGCAGGGAAAATACCAATTTGATATTCAAACCGGCAATAACTTTGAATTGCTGATTGATGGTAAACAGTTTTTCCCCACTATGCTTGATGCCATAAACGGCGCGAAAAAAACAATTATGCTTGAGCAATATTTGATGCGCTCAGGCAAAATCGCAAAACGCTTTATTGATGCATTGCTAAAAGCAAAACAACGTGAGGTTGATGTCTTTATTCTGCTTGATGATTATGGCTCATCCGCGTTGGAACAGGCCGATCGTGATCGTTTGGTGAATGGCGGAATAAAGCTCTGGTTTTATAACCCGATTCGACTGAAGCACCTACAACGAAATTTTTTCCGAGATCACCGTAAAATTCTTATTATTGATCACAGCGATGTTTTTGTTGGTGGCGCGGGTATCACTGATGAGTTCAGTTCAGAATTTAAAGGCCAACAGGCCTGGCATGACGTGATGTTAAAAATTCAGGGCCTCATCGTTCACGACTGGGTTCAGTTGTTTCATCAAACCTGGCAGCATTGTTCCAACACGTCTTTAACTATACCAGAATCGAATACTCAACGATGCTCAGCAGATATGACTGGCAGAATTCTGACTACCGCTCCCTTGCATCCTCAGGAAATTAACCGAGCCCTGCTCAGGCGTCTTACCCGAGCTAAACAACGCATCTGGATTACTACACCTTATTTTGTTGCTTCGCAAAAAATACGCCGCCATCTCCGTCATGCAGCGCGACGCGGGCTTGATGTCCGCTTGCTCCTGCCTGGGCCACATAACGATCACCCATGGATCGGTTATGCAGCACGTCGATACTATCTACGTCTGTTGCGCTATGGTGTAAGGATTTTTGAATACCAACCGCGCTTTACTCACGCAAAAATAGAATTATGTGATGACTGGACTTCACTGGGTTCAAGCAATCTGGATCGATGGAATCAACGCTGGAATCTGGATGCCAACCAGGCCGTTTATGACAAAGAATTTGCTCAACACATTACGCGATATTTTAAGCATGATTTTGCTCAGAGCCAGGAAATTTTATTTGATGACTGGAAACAACGTCCATGGCTGACACGAGTCAGAGAACACATTGCAGGTCAACTCATGTATTTACTCGAACGCGTAGGCCGTTCTTCTTACCGGAGGAGAAAGTAATTACTCACCTGTATCAGGTTCAGGATATTTGGCTCGGATAGCGAGGATATCATCCAGATTATCAATAAAAGTATCGACCAATGCAGGATCAAAATGACTACCCTTATTTTCCTTTATATGGTCAATCGCTTCTTCCAAAGGCCAGGCTTTTTTATATGGGCGTTTTGTTGTCAGTGCATCAAATACATCCGCAATCGCAACAATCCGTCCAACTAAAGGTATGTCTTCACCACTCAGACCTTTTGGATACCCCGAACCATCCCATTTCTCATGATGGGTGATGGCAATTTCTCGCGCCATTTGCATCAGTGGAGAAGGATGTCCAGACATAATCTCGGCACCAATAGCAGCATGCGTTTTCATGATTTCCCATTCTTCTGGAGTAAGCTTACCCTGTTTCAGCAAAATACTGTCGGGGATACCTATTTTACCAATGTCATGCATGGGGCTTGCATTCAGTATCATTAATCCTTCTTCCTCAGACATACCACTAGCCAATGCCAAAAGCTGAGAATACTGACTCATTCGAATAATGTGCAGGCCCGTTTCATTATCCCTGTATTCTGCCGCTCGTCCCAGGCGTCGAATAATCTCAAGTCGAGTTTCGTCCAGCTCCTGAGTTCGTTCACGCACTTTTTGCTCAAGAACAATGTTCTGATTTTTCATTGCCTTATTAAGTAAGCGGACTTCAAGCATATTGCGGATACGCGACAGTAACTCAACTCGGTCAAAGGGTTTGCTGACAAAGTCGCGCGCACCACCTTCTAATGCCTTGACTCGAGAATCTCGGTCTTTAAGCGCAGTTAAAACCAGTATTGGCGGATAGTCTTCGGTGATTTCCTTCATTTGCTCCATCACACCGAAGCCGTCAATGTGAGGCATGTTCAAATCCAGTAATACCAGATCACAGTGATGCTGCTGGTATAGATCGGCGGCCTGACGAGAGTCGGTAGTAGAGTGGACGTTTTGATAACCCTCTGCTGCGAGAACCTTTTCCAGTAATTTCACATTCACCGGTTGGTCGTCAACCACCAGGATCGTGGCCATCTTGACATCATTTTCATTCTGAAAGGACTGCATAGACTAAAATGTCACCATTTATTGAAGTTGATTATATTTATATCCGTAAACTAAGCATAGAAACCAGACGTCATACTCACTAAATTATAGCCTTATAATTTTGTAATAAATTGTTGCGTGATTAGCATTATTATTAAGCCTTAAGAAAAAGCGGGCCACAAGGGGCCCGCCAGTCGACACTCTATGTTAACTAAGATTAACGCTTTTTACGTCTGGCCTTCTTCTTGGCCTTCTTCTTAGCTTTCTTCTTAGCTTTCTTCTTAGCTTTCTTCTTAGCCTTCTT
>JAOULB010000049.1 GCA_029882235.1 Gammaproteobacteria bacterium
CGTCGAGTCACGTTACCCTGGCATGCCGATTTTGATGGATTTTATGGAACCAACAAATCGTCAATTTTCTGAGGCTGTTGAACTGGCACTACAGGAAGGGACGATGACAGATATTAACCCAACTGCGGTCGAAGCTGATTTATATCAGGTTATGCAGTTGCTTCAGGAAGTCAGGTTCGCCTGGTCACAGCAGATAAGCTGGTTTCGTGTATTTGTGGCTAATCGAATGGGGGCCTTCGGTGATCCAAAGGCATCGATGAAACGAAATCTGGTTAATCGTGGTCTGTTTGCAAGAACGGTAAAAGAGTTATTGGATAAACTAGACGAGCTGGACAGAAAAAATCTGTTAGGACTACAACAATCAGAATCCCTGATTGTGATGCGCCAGGCTTCAAAACAGTATGAAGAATTTCTTGAGCGCGCAGTTGTAATCTATCTTTCTGATCATTGGCGTTCTGATATCCCTTTATTGCAGGAAAAAATACAGCCGAATCTAAGTGTCTCGTGGTACTACGTTTCATTACTCGAAGAACGGTTCAAACGTGTCTCTGAAGAAGGCTTAAGTAAGTCTCAGGGCATAGCCATTCTGCTGTCAAAATTTATCTGGTTGTTCGTTGGCGCTTTATCCTGCCTGGTTGCCCTTGGCTATGCTGTGTTTGCAAAATCAATTCGTAAACCTCTACAGCAAATGACATCAGCAATGGAGGCAGAAGCAAGAGGGCAGGCCCCTATGCCAGTGAGCTATTCCGAGGCTGAAGAAATACTGCAACTGCAAAATGCCTTTGATGGTATGCGTGAGCAGGTTTATTCTCGCCAGACACGTCTAGAGTCGATACTCGATAACGCGGCGGAAGGCATTGTTACCATTAATTCTCAGGGCATTATAGAAAGTGCGAATTTGGCGGCACAAAGCTTATTTGGATACTCGACAGATGAGATGGTTGGTAAGAGTATTAATATCCTGATGCTTGCTGATGTTAGTGATCGGCATGGTGAATACATAGCGAATTATAATGATTACGATGTTATGGGTATGGGGCGCGAAGTCACAGCCGTACGTTGTGATAAGTCAACCTTTCCTATGTCAATCAAGGTGAGTGAGTTTTATATTGGTGAGGAACGTCATTTCACTGCCATGGTCGATGATGTTAGTGAACGTCATGCCGTAATGCAAAGTCTGCGACATATGGCTGAGCATGATTCACTTACAGGTCTCTACAATCGTCAGTACTTTATGAATGAAATCGAACGTTCTGTTGAAAATGCAAAACGTAGTCAGGTTTATAGTTCAGCATGTCTATATATCGATCTGGACAACTTTAAATATGTGAACGATACAATGGGGCATCTGGCTGGTGACCGATTGCTACTGGATATTGCGGAAATATTCTCGAACCGTATTCGTAAGGGTGATGTGCTTTCACGACTGGGCGGTGATGAGTTCGCCATATTATTAGTCAATGTTGATCAACAACAGGCCTCCAAGGCAGCAAATTATTTACGAGAAAAAATTGCCGATTTTGTTTTTTCACATGAGGGTAAAAAAGCAAATGTGGGGTGCTCGATTGGTGTTGCCATGATGATGGAAGACATTAATGATAAGGAAGACATACTAGCACGTGCGGATATTGCCTGTCATATGGCAAAGCGCGCAGGTAGAAATAAAGTTCATGTTTATCAGGAAGATGATCAGGCCAATATGGATAATCTTTATTATGATATTGGCTGGTCTAGACGAATTAAAACAGCGATTGAAAACGATCAGTTTGTGTTTGAATATCAACCTATATTTAGAACAGCCAATGATGAAGTGGGTTGTTATGAAGTTTTGCTGCGCATGGTTGAAATCGAAACCGGCAATCTTTTGTTGCCCAGTGTTTTCCTGCCGTCAGCTGACCGTTTTGGACTCATGGTTGAAGTTGATTGTTGGGTTATCACCAATGCGGTGCATTTTCTTGGAGAAATAAACAAACACAATGCGGATATTCGCTTTGCGATCAATTTATCTGCCAAATCATTGACTGAGGATATCGTACTCAAAACGATTCAGGCAGCGGTTCAGGAAAATGATGTTAACCCTGAAAATCTGATATTCGAGATCACTGAAGATGTCGCGATCTCTGATATTTCAACAGCCATATCGTTTATCCAGAAACTCTCAACTATGGGTTGTAGAACCGCGTTAGATGATTTCGGTGTTGGTTATTCATCATTCTCATACCTGAAAGAATTGCCTGTAGACTATGTGAAAATTGATGGCTCATTTATAAAGAACTTTGAAAGCGACAAGCTGAATCATGCGCTGGTGAAATCCATGAACGATATTTGTCATACGCTGGGTAAATTAACTGTCGCCGAATTTGTAGAAACTGAAAAGACGCATAAATTACTTAAAAAACTGGGCGTGGATTTTGTCCAGGGTTTTTACACGGGGAAACCATCGCAAAATATCCCTTGCTTACAAAAAGAGACTATACAGAAAAAGAGCTCGTGAAGATGGGTGGTGGATGTGGTTCTCGGCCCCGACAAGGTCGGGGCCTTTATCGAGGATTAATGAGTTGTCGTTGCGGTTTCTTCGCTGGGTTTGATTTCAACTGCGTGCATACCTTTCGGCCCTTCAGTGCACTCAAACTCCACTCTTTGTCCCTTTTTTAATGTTTTGTAGCCTTCCATGGTGATTGCCGAGAAGTGGGCAAATATATCGTCGCCCCCCTGTTCTGGAGCTATGAAACCGTACCCCTTTGAATTACTAAACCATTTTACTGTACCTGTTGCCATGCCGTCCTAGCCTCCTTGATCTACCTAGGTTTTTACTCATTCGATAATACTTAAAGCATCGTTGGTGGTGTATGATACGCTCAGTGCCGCAAGCCTTGTATGAACCGAATCACACCCCTATATAACTATAGACAAGATTTTTAAAATATTGTGAAATTATCCCATAGAAAAAACAGGTCTAGTTTAGCTAAAATAAAATTGTTATGAGTGACGATCAAAAAATTGGTATGTATGACGATGGGTTAGCCTTAGAAGAGGCAAAACCTAAATTAAAACGTCCTCCCATGTATAAAGTTATTCTGCTGAATGACGATTACACTCCTATGGAGTTTGTTGTTCTTGTGCTGGAAGTGTTTTTTGGCATGGATCGTGAAAGAGCAACACATGTAATGTTGAATGTACATACGAAAGGGAAAGGTGTTTGTGGTGTTTTTACCCGTGATATCGCTGAAACAAAGGTCGCTCAGGTAAATGACTATTCGCGCCAACAGGATCATCCCTTACTGTGTACGATGGAGGCAGATAACTAAGGGTGTCACATGCTAAATAAAGAACTCGAAAGTACACTGAATAAGGCCTTTAAAGAAGCTCGTGAACGAAATCATGAGTTCATGACAGTCGAACACTTGCTACTGGCCTTATTAGGAAATAATACCGCATCCGATATTCTTCGGGCCTGCGGCGCAAATATTGATAGTCTTCATAAAGAACTCGATCATTTTCTTGATGAAACTACTCCATTGCTCCCGACTAATGATGAACGTGAAACGCAGCCGACACTCGGCTTTCAGCGCGTACTGCAACGCGCGGTGTTCCATGTGCAGTCATCTGGCAAACGCGAGGTGACGGGGGCCAATGTACTGGTCGCCATATTCAGCGAGCAGGAGTCTCAGGCGGTTTTCTTCCTGAAAAAACAGGATATTACACGCCTGGAAATCGTGAATTATATTTCTCATGGTATCTCCAAAGTTGGCGACAGCGATCAGATCAGTACTGGCTCATCGACAGAAGAAGAACAAACAGATAAAGCCTCACAAAGCCCACTAAGCCAATATGCCACTAACCTGAATGAGCTTGCCCTTGCCGGCAAAATTGATCCTCTGATTGGCCGCAAGGATGAAGTTGAACGCACCATTCAGGTGCTGTGCCGACGTCGTAAAAATAATCCACTGTTTGTCGGTGAGGCGGGTGTCGGTAAAACGGCACTGGCAGAAGGTCTGGCGAAAAAAATTGTCGATGGAGAAGTCCCTGAAGTACTCGCCAATGCCACAATCTATTCACTTGATCTGGGTTCTCTTCTTGCAGGTACGAAATATCGCGGTGATTTTGAGAAACGCCTGAAAGCGGTTCTCGCCCAGCTCAAAAAAGAAGAATCGTCAGTATTATTTATTGATGAAATTCATACTATCATCGGTGCGGGTGCAGCCTCAGGCGGCGCCATGGACGCCTCAAATCTGATTAAACCCGTACTGGCTTCAGGCGATCTAAAATGTATAGGCTCTACAACCTATCAAGAATACCGTGGCATTTTCGAAAAAGACCGTGCACTGGCGCGTCGCTTCCAGAAAATTGACGTCAGTGAACCGACAGTCGAAGAAACTATTCAGATTGTGCAGGGCCTGAAGAGTCGTTTTGAAGATCACCATCAGATTCGTTTTACCAATCAGGCCATTAAGACCGCTGTTGAACTGGCTGATCGGTACATTAATGATCGTCATTTGCCCGATAAGGCGATTGACGTGATAGACGAAGCCGGTGCTGGCCAGCGCTTATTGTCGCCTTCCAAACGTAAGAAAACTATTGGTGTGCGTGAGGTTGAAGCTATAGTGGCGAAGATTGCACGTATTCCACCGAAAACAGTGTCAACCAATGACAAGGAAGTATTGCGAAACCTTGAGCGCGATCTGAAACTCGTGATCTATGGCCAGGATGAAGCGATAGAAACCCTGGCAACAACGATTAAACTGGCTCGTGCAGGACTGGGCAATGAACAGAAACCGATTGGTTCATTCCTGTTTGCAGGGCCTACTGGTGTCGGTAAAACAGAGGTTACTCGTCAATTAGCACGCATCATGGGTATCGAACTCATTCGCTTTGATATGTCTGAGTACATGGAGCGTCATACCGTTTCACGTTTGATTGGTGCACCTCCAGGGTATGTCGGATTTGATCAGGGTGGCTTGTTAACTGAAGCTGTCAATAAACATCCACATGCCGTTCTGTTGCTGGACGAAATCGAAAAGGCTCATCCAGACGTGTTTAATCTGCTGTTACAGGTTATGGATCATGGCACCTTAACGGATAACAATGGGCGCAAAGCCGACTTCAGAAACGTGACTATTGTGTTAACCACTAATGCAGGTGCTGAGCAATTAAATCGTTCATCAATGGGCTTTACTCATCAGGATCACTCTTCTGATGCCATGGAAGTGATCAAGAAAGCCTTCGCGCCTGAATTTAGAAATCGTCTTGATGCCATCATTCAGTTCAAACAATTGACCGCTGAAACAATCAGCCAGGTAGTTGATAAGTTCATGTTTGAGTTCGAAGCACAACTTGAAGATAAGGGCGTGACCATGCATGTTGATGATGAAGCACGTACCTGGCTGGCGATGAATGGCTATGATCCCAGCATGGGTGCACGACCCATGGCACGTGTTATCCAGGAAAACTTGAAGAAACCACTGGCTGAAGAACTATTGTTCGGCAAACTGGCGGGGGGTGGTCATCTTGAGATTTCAGTCAAGAAGGATAAATTGCATCTGAAGCTAGAGAGTAAAGATAAAGCAACAGCACATTAAGTTGCTTTATCGGCCGCGGAATACGATGCGGCCCTTGCTGAGGTCATACGGGGTGAGCTGCACGGTTACGGTGTCACCCTTGAGTATGCGAATGTAGTTTTTGCGCATTTTGCCTGAGATATGGGCCGTAACAATATGGCCATTTTCCAGTTCAACGCGAAACATGGTGTTTGGCAGGGTGTCGACCACCGTACCTTCCATTTCAATATGTTCTTCTTTTGCCATCTAATTAAATCGTTATCTTCTGTTGTTAAATCGTACTGCGTTACATCGGTGCGGAATAATGCCTGAATTAAGTAAAGATATCAAAGCGTATTGTGATTTTTTAGCGGCACTTAGGTGAATTAAAAGAGTGAAATTACTCGTAAATCTGCCAGTCCTGGCCATTAAAAAATTCATAGGGTTTATAGTTAGACTTATAACTCATCTTCGGTGAGTCAGCTATCCAGTAACCGAGATAAAGATAGTCCAGTTTTAGTCTTTGTACCTCCTCAATTTGCCAGAGAATGGCATAGTTACCCAGACCAAGTTTGGGTAGCGAGGGATCAAAAAAGGTATAAACCGCAGATAATCCATCATCCAGGATATCTGTCACCGCGACGGCAAGTAACTGATTTTCACGCCAGAATTCGTACAGGCAGGTTGCGCTCCAGTCATTACTAATAAACTGTTTGTAAGCATCTGGATTGTCTTCATCCATACCGCCACCCGTATGACGATGTTGTACATATTTACGATACAGACGGTAATGATCGATATCGTATTCAGCCGTTCTGGCCTTCACTTCTATATCCTTATTTTTATTCCAGATACGTTGCTGGCCCCGGTTTCGAACGAACTGGTTAGCGGGAACGCGTATTGGAGTGCAGGCATGGCAGGTGCCACAATGGGGTCGATAGATATGACCACCACTGCGGCGAAAGCCGACTTTAGAGAGGTTTGAGTAGATGTCTGGCCTCATATTGGTATCGGGATCGAGCACCAGTGTCACGGCCTGACGATCGTCAAAATAGCCACAATTGTGTGCTGTGGTGACAAAAAAGCGCAAGGAATTAAGCGGGTTGAAGTTGTCGGACTGTTTTTTCATCGAATCATTTAACTAAAATGGATCCCAGGTCGCTAAAACGTTAACAATAGCCAAAATATCGTTATGGATCATCTGGATATTAACATAGGGAGCCCCCTTAATTTGCAATTGCTGAGCGGGGAGGGCAAACAACGCTACGACGTGCACCTGATTGGCATGCTGCCGGGTAAAAGCCTGTTAATCACCATGCCGCGTGTGAACGGTGCCTTGCCAAAAATTTTTGCACATGATGAATATATTGTGCGTTATTTTGCAGGGAAAGATATTACTGCGTTTCGCACCAGTGTGTTACTCGTCTGCCAGATTCCATACCACTATATCCATTTAAATTATCCAAAAGAAGTTGAAAACGTTACTGTCAGACAGGCAGAACGAATTGACATAACAATCACAGCCCAGGTTAACTATCAGGGCAATAAAAGCCTGGCGACAATCAAAGATATCAGTGCATCAGGTGCAATGCTGGTTGCAGCGGAAAATTTTGGTCAGGCAGGTGACCCAATTGAACTCTTTTTTGATTTGCAGCTTGGCGAAATTAAAAAAAATGTTCATCTTGTTGCGTTGATCCGCAATATTAAAAAAAATGAAGGTGAGGAAAAATCACGTTTGCCACTTAGGTATGGTGTAGAGTTTGTTGATCCCAGCGAACAGGATGCAATATTTGTGCAGGGTTTCGTCTATGAGCAGCTACTCCGAAAACGTGAATAATTGTTAATAGACCTCTACGACTTGTAATTGTTGCCGTTACATAAACTAGAAAGATTGAGTTTGTAATTTTATAAAAACGCAACGAGGCTAGTCGTGATTAAATTTGACGTTAAATCCGGTACATTACTCCATCTGCAATTTATTTCTGGTAATCACTGCTACCGAGGCACAGAGCGGTTGCTGGAAACAATTCCAAACCAGTTCATTATTGTGAGCAAACCCAAAGCAGAAGATTTCTTGAAAGGAGAGATCGAGCAACACGATTTTTCTGATCCGCAGGAGACTTTGGTATGGTATACAGATAAGTTGTTTCTTTATAGTTTCAAAGCGCAACGATACCTTGCGGAAGACAATAAGAAATTCAGCTTGCAATTGGTTTATCCCGAGTTGATTAAAAAAATAGAGTTATCTCGACTTGACGCGATTATAAAAGAAGGTGACACAGAAGAACTTCCCTATACAAAAACTTTTATACTGGATGCTCTGAATGACAGACCAGTCTCTGCGGTTGCTTAATTAGGCCAAATTCTTAAGAGATAATGTAAAGGTAAAGTTTTCTGGTGTAGATCATGGACATAATCGATATCAATATTGGGTGTGTTCTACAGGCGCAGCTTATATCAGGTAATTCGAATTTGCGCGCAGATGTTCAGTATATTGGATGTTTGCCAGGTAAACATGTATTTGTTAGCGCTCCCGAAGATCCGGTTTTTATAAGTAAATTAACAGTCAGTGACAGGATAGTGATTCGCTATCTTGACGAGCGAAATATTCTTGGGTTCGAGTCCAGAGTTCTTAGTATGGTGAACGGTAAGGATTCATTTTTACAACTTAAGTATCCAGCAAAAATAGAACGTGTTGTTTTACGCAAGAATGAACGTATACCTGTTAAAATTGACGTTAATGTTATGAAGGGTGATGTTGTTCATAAAGGTGTTATTTCAAACTTGAGTTCTACGGGTGCGCTTTTGTTTTTACCTATCCCGCTGGCAGAAGTTGACGACAATATTCAGTTGAGTTTTGCAGTGCAATTTGGCGTACTTAAAAACAGTATAAATGCAACTGCTGTGATAAGAAATGTTACGGAAACTGACACGGAAACCCCAGGTGTTAAATATTACAAATATGGTATCGAATTCCTTGAGTTATCTGAGCAGGAGTTGCTCTATGTTCAGGGTTCGATTTACGAACACATGGCCAGAAATAGAATGATCATTGAGGCTAACACATAACTATTTGTCACAATAAATTGATAGTAGTCGAATAAATTCATTTCGCGATATGGTGGTAGCCCCCAGACTTTGCAAATGATCGCTCTTGATCTGGCAATCTATTAGTTTGGGTTTTATTTTGCCGGCTCCTTTTGCTAGAGCAGCAAATGCAACTTTAGATGCGTCTCGCTCAAGCGAAAACATGGATTCACCAAAAAATACTTCACCGATTGCAATGCCATAGAGGCCACCAACGAGTTTGTTATTTTTCCAGCATTCAATACTATGGGCATAACCAAGTTTATGTAATTTAGTATAGGCCTGCATCATCTCAGCTGTTATCCAGGTTCCATCCTGACGAGGTCTTGGAGCAGCACAACTAAGAATTACATCTTTAAAGACTGTATCTAAGCGTATATCAAAAACATTTTTACGAATGGTTTTTGCCAGACTTTTGCTTATGTGTAATTGTTCTGGAAATAATACAGCACGTGGATCAGGTGACCACCACAGAACTGGTTGATCATCGCTAAACCAGGGGAAAATTCCACGTCGATATGCTGAGAGTAATCGTTCACTAGATAAATCTCCACCAATAGCCAACAGCCCATCTGGATCAGTTAAGGCCAGCTCAACATCAGGAAAATCTTCAGGGTCGTTAGGGTTTAACCAGTAGGGTGCAGTCATAATTACTGGTTATTAACGACAGCTTTGAATGGAGAGTGGTTGTTGAGTTGTCCAATGTACTGTTCCATGCCTTCCTGTTCATGCGCACAAAAGGCGCGTATGGCTTTATCAAATTCCGGATCGGCAATCCAGTGTGCGGACCAGGTGCGTGTCGGTAAAAAGCCGCGACTGATTTTATGTTCGCCCTGTGCGCCAGGCTCAAAAAACTTTAAACCATGCTTAATACAATACTCCAGCCCCTGATAGTAACAGGCTTCAAAATGCAGGCTATGATAATCTTCATTGCAACCCCAGTGTCGCCCATACAAGGTGTCTTTACCT
This sequence comes from Gammaproteobacteria bacterium, assembly GCA_029882235.1. GTDB lineage: Bacteria > Pseudomonadota > Gammaproteobacteria > UBA6429 > Thiohalophilaceae > JAOULB01. The sequence continues at coordinate 9,594 of JAOULB010000049.1, forward strand.
TTAACATTAAAGGCGCTGGCAATATATTCGTCATTGAGTTTCGCAAATACGACAACAATGTTTTCCGGCATGGTCCGCCCGATTTGTTTAAAAAAATCAAGCGACAGTGTTGCCATACCCCATTTACGATCAAAGGTATCCAGATAAAACTGATGATAGATCTGCCATTGTTCATCGTTTAGCTCATTGCCATGAAGAACTTCAAATGTAATACCCTGTTCTTTAACACGACGACGCTCACGTTTTAGTTTTTTTCTTTTTTGTGATGAAAATGTTTGCAGGTATTCATCAAAATCAGAATAGTTATTGTTCTGCCAGTGAAACTGACAACCCAGGCGCAACATAAAACCCTGTTCTTTTAATGCGACCGTATCGTTTTTATCAGTAAACAACCAGTGTAGTGACGACACCTGTGCATCTTTTGAAAATTCAAGACTGGCTTTAATCAGCCCTGAACGTATGTCATGTTGTT
>JAOULB010000050.1 GCA_029882235.1 Gammaproteobacteria bacterium
TACATTCAAGGCCTCAACCAGCCGCTGAATCATCACAGCGCAGGTAATGGCATTGAACTTATGATCCTTGTCTTCTTCGGGGGCGCCAAAAATCAACATAGCGCAATCACCCATGAATTTGTCAATTGTGCCATGATAAAGGCGACAGACTGTGGATATATAGGAAAAGTATTCGTTCAATAATGCAGCTACTTCAGCAGGGGGAAGTTTCTCAGAGATTGATGTAAAGCCAACAATATCTGCGAATACAGCTGTTGCATTCACATGTTTACCGCCGAGTTGAACCTGCTCCAAGTTACCCATAATCTGTTTGGCAACTTTAGGTGGTACAAAACGGGAGAAGGCGTTTTCAACCTGTGATTTTTGGAGCAGACCATTGGCCATATTATTAAACGATTCGATCAGATAACCGATTTCATCATTTCGTTTTTCATTAATTCTGAAGCCATAATTACCCGAGTCGATTGCACGGCTGGCATCCATCAGGTCATAGATGGGTTGGGATAAACGTTGGCCAATATAATAGGCAATAACAAAGCCTAAAAGAATCATGAAAATCGTTGCTGCTACAATGGCCTGAATGGTTTCTGATATCGCCTGAGTCAGTGAGTCTTTGCTGAAGGTAACCAGTCCGTGACCAATAATTATATTTTGGAAAGTGATAGGCGCAATAAACGAGACAACATTGATATCTTCTTTGGCATCGTTATTACTTTTCCATTCGTAGGAGTAATCACTTTTGTCCAGTTGTTTGGCATTGCGATATAAGGTAATGATATCGGTTGATGGTGCCATGCCTGCCGATGCAAGTACTTTACCGCCTTCGTTGTAGATGACGACGCCGAGGGTATTTTTGTTTGCACTTAGACTGCTTATCAAAACCATCAGGCTTAATGAGTCATCAGACAGAATCAGTTCCTTGGAAGACTCAGAAAGTTGTTTAACAACAGTTTGGGCGAAGTCGTTCATCTGGCTTTCAAGTAAACGGGTCTGATTATTGGTGATTACCAACCCAAGCAAAATCATCCCCGAGGTAATCAGGAGTGTGAGAATGAAGGCGAGTTTATGTGCTAATGAAAACTTTTCTGGCAGGCAGCGGCGCAACTTACCCCAGTTAGAGTAAATCAATTGTCTGGCGCGGTGTTTAAGCCTGCTGCCAAATACTGCGAATGGCTGATCGGTATTCATCCTGGTCCGTACAATTTTGCATATAGTTGTGGGCGCATCCAAATTTCAGACAGGAATAATAGCACGAATCGTAGGTGTGCTTAATCCACATTTAATAAATGCGTGTATACTTGCGTGCGTCAAAAACGTATCTTTTGAATAAAATTTAGCAACTTCTGTGCCCTGGTTCAGCATATAGCGGTCAGAACAACCAAGTTTGTGATGGAATTTGCACAAATTTATATATTCTACAAAAAATGCGCCAGTATGGTCGATAAATCTGATAAAACCGGGTTTGGTATAGGGGCAAAACTGACTAATATATAGTGTGAGCTATTCAGGTAAGAATTAGATTCAAATTCAAATGACAGGAAAATACTTAAACATAGAAATGCTGGCAGCGCTGCGCTTTCTGAGCCCCGGTTTCTGGTTTCTGTCAGCGATCGCCGGGATATGTCTTTTATCGGGCTTGAGCATAAAAATACTGCGGCTTGATGTCTGGCTTTTTCCATCACAGATTACCCTGGCCCAGATCTGGCTTGCCATTTTTCTGGCCAGCACAATTGGGACAATAGTGCTGATCCTGTCATCACGTATGCTGGTTAGATTTATCCTGAAGACCCGCATCGTTGATGAAACAGGGGAGACCAAAGAACAGCAGCTCAAGTTAATTCTTGAGCAACAATCACAGCAGGCCAATATTTCGATACCGCAACTGGCCGTTTATCAATCAGAAGATCTCAACGCCTTTGCCGTTGGGCATAGCCAGGATCACGCCATGGTTGTAGTGAGTCAGGGCCTGCTTGAGCACCTCAATCTGGATGAATTATCTGCCGTGACAGGACATGAAATAACGCATATTGCCAATGGCGATATGTTAAATCTCTCCGTCATGCAGGGTGTGCTGAATGTGTGTATTTATCTCCCGGCAAAATTATTAAGCCTGGTCTTTGACAAGCTGTTTTTTCGAGATTGGGCTTATGCGCCAGTTTATCGATATTCCGCTCAGGTACTGCAGATACTGGCTGGCGGATTGACTAATTTACTGGTGCTCTGGTTTAGCAGGCAGCGTGAATTCAGAGCCGATGCAGGGGGAGCAGCCCTTGCGGGGCAGGCCGAGATGTTGGCCGCGTTACGTGGTTTACGTAACGGTGAATCAAAGCAGGTGGCCTATCAACCACTGACATCATTTGGACTCAACGGCACCCTGTTTGAAAATAAACTGAGTACATTACTGCGTAGTCATCCCTCGCTGGCAGAAAGAATCGACGCATTACAGAAAGCTTCTCCCTAAACCCAGCTTCATATGCCCCTTGGGTTAATCCCGCCATTCAGATAAAATAACACGATTCGTTCTGGAGGTTTATTGATGTCCCTGATTCGCCCTTTTGCTGGTTTAAGACCAAAACCAGACCATGCCGCTGAAGTTGTTGCGCCCCCCTATGATGTTTTAAATACCGCCGAAGCGCGCGTCATGGCTGAAGGACGCCCGTATAGTTTTCTACATATATCAAAGCCTGAAATTGACTTGCCAGAAGGGACTGATCCTTTTAGTGCAGAGGTTTATGCCAAGGCAAAAGAGAACCTGGATGCAATTCTTGCCAAACAGATTCTGTTTCAGGACCAGCAGGCCTGCTATTACCTGTATCGATTGATTATGGGTGAGCATACTCAAACAGGATTGGTCGCGGTGGCCTCAGTGCCTGACTATGATACAAATCGAATTCGTAAACATGAGTTTACTCGTCCGGATAAAGAAGATGATCGCGTCCGTCAGGTCGATGCCCTGAATGCGCAAACAGGCCCGGTATTTTTAACCTATCGCCATGATGCGAACGTCGATCAACTTGTAGAAACAATCTGCCAGCAAACACCAGAGTATGATCTTACAGCCGAAGATGGGGTGCAACACACTATCTGGGTTGTCAATGATCAGGCGCAGATTGATGAGCTGACAGAACGCTTTGATAAAATGGATTGTCTGTATATTGCCGATGGACATCATCGTTCTGCTGCAGCTTCAAGAGTTGCGGCTATGCGCAAAGAAAACAATAAACAACATAGTGGCGATGAATCATATAATTATTTTCTGACTGTTATTTTCCCAGATAATCAGATGCAGATTCTGGACTACAATCGCGTGATTAAAGATCTAAATGGCCTGGACCGGGATGCATTCCTTGCCGCAGTTGCAAAACAGTTTCAAATACAGGAAGAAAGCACAGCAGTTAAACCTGCCAAATCAGGTGAATTTGGTATGTATCTGCCAGGTCAATGGTATCGCTTGACCATCAATACAGATGCGATTCCTGTTAGTGATCCTGTTGGTCGACTTGATGTGAGCCTGTTACAGAATAATATGATTGAGCCTGTTTTAAATATCAGTGATCCACGTCGTGATAAACGCATAGACTTTGTTGGTGGTATCCGTGGCTTACAGGAGCTGGAAAAACGTGTTGATTCAGGTGAGATGGCCGTTGCCTTTGCCTTACATGCAACTGGACTGGATGACTTAATGGCGGTTGCTGATGCGGATGAGGTGATGCCGCCAAAATCAACCTGGTTTGAGCCAAAGCTCGCTGATGGGCTGGTGTCACACATTCTTGATTAGTTGCGGAACTTAATGACCCGCTTCATCAAAGTCATAATTTAATTCTGCATCGGGCTGCTGCAGGAAGTGGCCCTGAATAAAGTTCACACTACATTGCCAGAGTACTGCCAGGCTGTTGGCGTCTTCAACAAATGCGGCAATGGTTTGAATGTTTTTTGAGCCGGCATGTTCAGCAATGGACTTCACTTTTTCCTGATGCTCAATACTCTGTGGCAGGTTTGTAATCAGTGACATATGCACTTTGATGTAATTTACATCAATGTGTTTTAAGGACTGGAAGGTGTTTTGCTCAATGCCAAAATTTTCAATGGCAGTACGGCAGTTGAGTTCTCTTAAGCCTTTGACCATTTGTTTCGCTGGTTTGAGGAAATTAAGTGCAACATCTTCGCTGATCTCAAAGACAATATTATCCGGGTTGACCTTGCTGGACTTAATTCGCTCGCTCAACCAGGGTAAAAATTCTTCATCATTTAAGGTGCTGCCAGAGAGTTTAATAAAGAAGCGAGTGAAGTCTTTATCCTGCTGTTTTTTCGCCAGTAACATCAGACTGTTAATAACAACCCAGCGGTCAATGAAGTTCATCAGCTCGGCCTGTTCTGCTGCAGGAATAAACTCACCCGGTGATATTTCTTCTTTGTCCTGATTCAGCATTCTTACCAGTACTTCGTAATGGGCACCGGGTTCACCATGCAGGCTAACAATGGGCTGGAACACCAGTTTGAACATATTATTCTGTAAAGCCTGTTTGATTTCACTGGCCCAGTGGGAGATCTGTTCATGCTCTTCCATGTCTTCAAGCGCAGGATTATAGGTGTTGTACTTATTTCCGCCATCTGAACTGGCCTGTAGACAACCTTTTTCTGCACGTTTGATCGCTTCGTCAGAATGCACGGTCGTGTCATTGATGGGGCAAATACCAATACTTGCTGTTGTGGTGATCGAGGTTTCACCAAGATCACAGATATGATCATTAATGAGTCGGCAGAATGTTGCAGCAAGATGTTCCGCCTTTTTGATATCGATTTTTCGAACCAGGAAAGTAAATACAGGCCCAGCAAAACGTGCCAGCAGTCCTTTGTCGCTGACTTTATCCTTGAGCATTCCAGCGACTTCGGTCAGCAGCATATCGGCACTGGAAATGCCTCGCTCAGCTTTGACCTCATCGTACTTGTCCAGAGTGATATAGAATAATGCACCACGAGTCTTGCCTTCAATAGCTGCAGCAATGACACTATCAAGTTGCTCATAGAGATATTTGCTGTTGTAAAGGCCTGTCAGTAGATCCTGTTGACTCATCACATTGATCTTCTGTTCCAGTTCCTTGCTAAGCGATTGGTCACGGATGATGATCTGGGTACAGGATTCACCTTCCATACTTGCCGGTGAAAACTCCATGGTGATTTTAAAGGTTCGTCCCTCAGTATGCTGGCCATGCACATCAAGGGTGCTATCAGCGGTTTGACCGCGAGAATAGCCACGTAGAAATTCTTTTAACTTGCTGTGATCTTTACTGCCGACCATGTCCATAATCGGAATGCCCTGAATGTCATCCTGTTCTTCATATCCGAACATATTGAGGTAGGCATTATTTGCATAGATATGCATTCCGTCATGAACATAGGCAATCGCGTCACGAGAACTGTCAATGAGAGACCGTGCCCGTTTCTCAGTTTCATGCAGCATTTGCTCTGCCTGTCGACCTGCACGACGTTCTTCCAGAGATTTAATTTCACGTTTAACGGAGAGTACCAGTCTCTTTAACTGATCTTCGGCCATGGCATCACGGGCACCGGCCTGCATAATATCCACGGCAGTGCTCTCAGAATTTCGCGAAGTAATGGCAATCAGTGGGATATCGCGACCCATTTGTGACAGGGCCATTAAGGCCTGTTTCGCTGTAATATCACTCGTTTTGTCTTTACACAGAATCAGATCGATGGGGTTTTCCTCAATACCATTGAGGAAGTCTTCCATATCCTCAATGCGCATATCGCGAACAATAAAACCCGCCTTACGTAAGGTATTGATGTAAGACTCTGCTTCTTCAGAGGCGTCAAAAATGGTGATGAGTCTAAGGAGGTTATCGTTATCCACGTGAATATCAGTCAGCCAGCTTCATTATTGTTAAGTTATTTTGCCCGGGGCATTTGCTCAACTAATTATAAATGATTTTGCTGAAAAATATTGTTTTCCGGATTATTCCGGAAATTTGGGCGAGCAGGACAAAATTTAGATCAGCGACCAGACATTGTCGATGTCGTCATCTTTTTTCGCTTCAGGCTTGTTAATGTTGTGCACGTTACTGGTTTCTGCCATTTTAAATTCAAACTGGGCAAAAAAGCCTGTATTTTGTAGTTGCTTTGTTAAAACAATGGGGAATTCCTTACCGACGATCCGCATCGACAGCTGGTTGCCAACCCGGAAAGGGACGGGACCCGTAATTAATGTTTTCGGTTGATTTATGGCGGGCAGTTCCGGCAGCATCAAGGTGCGACGAAACTCATCCTGTTCATCACTGAAGGCCGATCGGATGCCAATTGCGGCAGCATCAGGTGTCAGCATTTCAACGCCCAGAAACAGGCCTTTTTGCTTATCCTGACGCATCCAGCGAATTGTTGCGATACCCCATTTCCAGGTATGACCGTCACCAGTACGTTGAATACCCACCAGCTCACCGACCTGGATATTGCTGGACGGGATATCCTCGGCTTTCAGGCAGTAACCCCCGGCACTTTCATTCAGAATGGCCCAGGTTTCGATATGGTTGTAACTTTGTTCAGCAAATTCCGCACTGGTATCACTATCAAAGCTCACTTCGCGCTCAGGCTCTTTAACAGGCCGAGTACCCGGGTAGGCCAGATCCCAGACGTCAGGCTTTTCGTCATTAATGTCGTTGACGTTAGTCGCATTGTATTTGGCCGTATTGATAAACCGATCACGCGTTCTGCTCTGATATTTTTGTGGATCGCTGGCATTTCCATCACTAATCACTTTATGTGAAGAGCTTAAACCGAACGTGATTTGTACGGGCTCACGATTTTCACTTCGCGGGAACACGCGTTTCGGGACAATGCCCCAGGCGATCAGCAGTCGACGTAATAAATCATGTGATAACTCATCACGTTGCATTTCAATGCCAGGCAAGGTTGTGGTCGCCATATCGGTGCCATTTTGAATTTCATCTTTAATAATCACGGCCAGTGGCTCGGTTGCCAGCACGCGACAATATTCATCACCGCATTTCTCAGTGGTCAGGGCGAGTGAACGGGGTGGCTGATCACTGGCGATATTAACGCCGAAGAAACCTGAGTGGGACGGTGATAAATTTTTCTCGATTTCAATATAACGCGTCCAACGTTCCAGCGTGTTATAAACCTTGCCGACTTCACCCTGTCTTAGGCGATAGGGCGAGGCGAGATGAAGCAGTAGTAGTCGCAGATATTGATCGCGAATACTGCTTTTACGGGTATAGCGGCGGTAGGTATCTTCAATTTCGACAAAGGTAAGCTTTTTCTTTTCAGCAAATCTGTAGAGTTGATGTATGTCCGCCCAGATCGATTCCGGATAAGGCTCATAGGAACGATATGAGGTCATTAGTACATGCCCAAGCATGGTCAGGGCACGATGAATATGTTTGCTTAGTAGTTTACTGTCGGGGAATAACAGGGCGCTATTGAGTTGGTCTTCAATCGCTATTTTATAACCCGTGGCCATGGTCATGAATATTTCACGACAGGCGGAAGCGATTTTGCTGTTTTTCTCGGCAAGTGGGAAGTTGACGGCAACATAATATTTTTTCATTGCGCCCGTGATGTAATAAACGGGTTCACGCATGAGCTCCAGAAAATGGGCTCGATCAGTGTGATTAAATGAAAGATGATTGGTTTCTTTTATGGCCTTGTAGACCTGACGCGCCGTTTCGCCAAGATTTGCACGCGGTAAATTGCCTATCCATGCCTCCAGTTTCCTGGGGCGGATATCAAAGGCTGATTTATCCGGTTTCTCGCGGGCCGGTAGATCTAATGCAAGTTGAGTCTGTGCCACAAACTATTCCTTTCGTATCCCTAAATATAACAGGTCGTTTCCGTACTTCCAGAATTATGACCTATTTACTTGACAAACAACAAGCAAACTCTATGCCGAATGAGAACAGGTCTTATTACGTATATTTTATAATGAATTGGTGGTGAGAGGAAGCTTTGCTGGCGCGCCCTCTTTTTCCTCTACCAGAGTAGGAACGAGATAACCGGGTAAAAGGTTCCTTAATTGTTGAATTAAGTCAGTCGCTTTATCTCGTTCAACTTCAAAATGCTCTGCACCCTGGACTCGATCCAGTAAATGCAGGTAGTAAGGTATTGTTTTGGCAGCAAAAAGTCGTTCACTGAGTTCAGTTAGACTCACAATATTGTCATTAACGCCACTTAATAGAACCGACTGATTCAACAGAGAGACACCGATCTGATCAAGCTGAACTAAGCACTTGCTTACCTGCGAATCAATCTCATTCGGATGGTTACAATGAACGACGAGAACGATTTGTCTGGCTTGTTCAGAAAATAGCGCTAACAGGCCCTGATCAATGCGTGAGGGTAATACAATCGGCAAACGCGTGTGCAGGCGGATTCGTTTCAGGTGGGAGATCGAGTTAAGTCGTTTGAAAAGCTCGGCCAGGCGTGAGTTCGACAGAGTTAGCGGATCACCACCACTTAATATAACCTCAGTAATAGTAATGTCTGACTGGATGTATTCAATGATTTGATCAAGCTGGGTGCTATTGGCGCAGCCCTCAGCATAGGGATAATGTCGACGAAAACAGTAACGACAGTGAATGGCACAGGCCCCCGTCGTAACCAGAAGTACACGGCCATGGTATTTATGCAGTAAACCGGGAACAGGAGAGGCGCTGAGGTCGCCGACTGGATCCAGGCGATAGCCATCTGACGTGTCCAGTTCGACAGCCAGCGGCAGAATCTGACGCAGCAGGGGATCATCCGGATTGGCTTTCTCTATCCGGGATAAATAGCTCGCCGTGACGCGCAATGGAAATTGTTCACCGGCTTGCTGAGCACCAGCCAGTAGACTCATGGGCAGATCCAGTTCCTGTAATAATTCTCTGGGATCGCGGATTGCGCTGGCGAGCTCTTTTTGCCAGTTTTCGGTCTGCCATGTTGTCGCGGTTCGCGGTATCATCTCGGTTTAACTTTTTATCATTTTAATCAGGATATGGAACAAGCATACCATGGCAAGCTATAGCACAAGCGAATTTAAAAGCGGACTCAAATTACTGATAGATGGCGATCCCTGTTCCATCATCGAAAATGAATTTGTTAAGCCGGGTAAAGGCCAGGCCTTTAACCGGGTAAAAATCAGAAACCTGAAAACAGGTCGAGTACTGGAAAAAACCTATAAGTCGGGTGAGTCAGTCGAGGCGGCTGATGTCATGGATACGGAAATGCAGTTTCTCTATAGTGATGGCGACGCCTGGTATTTCATGGATCCAGAAAGCTATGAACAACTGGGTGCAGATGAAAACGCGCTGGGTGAGAACCTTAAATGGCTCAAAGAGCAAGATATGTGGACGGTAACCTTATGGAATGGCGTTCCTATTGCCACAACACCTCCCAATCATGTTGTCTTAACCGTGACAGAAACGGATCCCGGTGTACGTGGTGATACCTCTGGTGGCGGTGGTAAGCCCGCAACCTGTGATACTGGCGCTGTGGTACGTGTGCCTCTATTTATTGATGAAGGTGAAACCATCAAGGTCGATACCCGCACGGGCGAGTATGTTGGACGTGTAAAAGATTAAAACAGTCAGTTAATGACCGCCAGTCTGGCCACATTACAAATCAGGGCCCGTATTCGAAAACGAATGCGGGCTTTTTTTGATGCGCATGGCATCATGGAAGTTGAGACCCCAGTCCTTGCACATACCAGTGTGACTGATCCCAATATCGAGAGCCTGATCACACGTTGGTCTGATCATGCAGCACCTGTTTATCTTCAAACCTCACCCGAGTACGCAATGAAGCGACTACTTGCGGCGGGTAGTGGGCCGATTTATCAGTTCAGCAAAGTATTTCGTTATGGAGAACGTGGCCGCCTACACCACCCTGAGTTCACCATGCTGGAATGGTATCGACCGGGTTTCGATCATCAACAACTCCTGCTGGAAGTCGATGAGCTGGTGAGAAAATGTCTCAGCCATTACATCAGAATGGATCAAACCATATTCTGGAGCTATCAACAGGCCTGGCTGGAAACCATTGGC
>JAOULB010000381.1 GCA_029882235.1 Gammaproteobacteria bacterium
ACGTTCCTGGTAACCAGTTGGCGGCAATGAAATGGGCGAATAGCGGCATCTTCTGCTGCAAGATTTCATCAGGTGTTGAATCAGTATTTAGCTCATCCCAGCAGGTTAATGCTATGAGCAATCGGGGAGTATCAATGGGCTCTTTCATACCTGAGCCACGTGCATGCAGTAACACTTGAACCAGTTCAATGAATTGGGATTGTTCGGATGTGCCAGAGATTAGGGCACTCAGTTCTTTAGAATCTTTTTCAGCATAACCCTTCTTGCTCAAATCGAAGCGATGTTCAATTTCTGATGGGCGAATAAAGAGTATCCATCGGTCGTTCGTTTTTACCCTATCAATCCAGGTTTGGTCGTATTCCATACTGGCTACGAGGTCTCGCACCTGTTCACCACCATAATCTTTGCAATGCAGCACAAATTTCCGCCCTTCATGAATGACCGGGATTTTTACTTCCAGGTTATCGGTAGAAGGTGTCGTTTCAGTTTCTTCCCCTCCAGCTAATCGATCGTAGGCGCTTTTGATACCATCGATGTTTTCGGGTGCAGATGCCAATTTCAGCTTTCCATTTTTATCTATCAGACGACCATATAATTGTGCCAGAAAGGTGGTTTTCCCAGAACTGGGCGGCCCAACGATCAATATCTCATTATTTATCGCCATAACTGCCTCGGTATAAAAAGAAAAAATCATTTGTTTGAATGGATGCGGGTGCGATGTGAAGAGGCTGTGGGTTCGCTAATTGGTTGAACACAGTTTGTGCCACGCAGATATTATTGATGTGACAAAGCTGATCGGAATCGGATTTCGAATAATTGCTGATCTCCAGTGATACGGCTTCGGGAAAGATGTCGGAAAGGCTCCGTTTAATAGCATCCGCTATATTTTCGCGCATCTGCTCGGCCAAATCAGCTTTCGACCATACAATCACCACCGGTCTGCCCCGCAGTCCTCTTTTTACCTGTTCAGCTAATTGAACGATGTCGCGCCTGGCCTTGCCCCGCTGCTCGATAATTGCCTCGCAGTCCACAAACAACAGGAATGCATGGGCGTTATCATAGATCCAGCGGGCATTTTCAGCAGTAAGGTCATTCACGTTATCCGCCCATTTTGAAAATACTTCACCTGATGAGTCTGCAAACAAAATGTCGTGTAAAAACCCATCGTGGCGCAGCGCCAAATGGTAGAGGCTGTAAAAATCCTTGTCGGAAGGTGTGGCATCAGGATTTCGAACTGTGCCATCTTCCTGTATTTGCAATGTTTTTGCCTGCAACTCCCAACCGTCCAACGTATAGCTTCCCGCAAAATCCCAGTTTTCGATACGCGTACCGTTGAACAAGAGTGAGTACAGCATGGCGAGGTAGGTGGTTTTTCCCGCCCCGGATGATCCTATCAAACCAATGATCCTGGGCGTACCTCTGTGCGTCAAAAGGTCGAGTTGATCGGGCCGCAACCATTCTCCCGTCCACGGAATGGACTTAGATGCAGCTGATTTTTTTGCAGTTTCGGCCGGTGCTTCAGCAGTTCCTGCTTTTTCGAAAAACTGACATTGCTCGTGCAGAGGGCCTGCAAGTTCAAGGCAAAAATCGCCAGGAGCATAGCATCCTTCTTTTGTACATCTTCGCTTTGCCATGTCTCGCCTTATTTATTAGTTACCAGTTTTTGTGCTTGTAATCCATGAAACAACCACACCGCCAGATCAGAGGCCGATAGTTTGGCATTTTTGTCGATACCCGTTTCTGTGAAAAAATCGGTGTTCTCACTCGACTGTACAACAGTGGCCCATGAGTTAAGCAAGGGTTTTCGTTGGTCCCTACTAGAGACATGTTTATTCAACGCTGCTTTAATGTTCTCGTGCAGATTACTGCTATCATTTAACCAGTCAGAAAGTAAACGTTCTTCCTCCACTTGTTCACCATGTACATCTTTCAGGGTTTCTCGCAGCAGGTAATCCACACTTTCCGGGTAAATAGAATCGATTTCTTCGGCCAGGTCGAACGACATGCAAACGGCAGCGTTCAATGGGTTGAGGCTACGGTAGCTGACATTCAACAAACGTGAATACAGTGAGGCTTTCCACCATAGTAGTTCGCTGCGTTTGTTGTTAGCGGTGACACTGCTGGTGAGATCCTTATTGATTGAGGTAGAAAACGATTTTGTTTGCTGGGTCAAAGCAGAGTTTACAACTTCAGAAATACCCATAGCTGAATGTTCCGCTGCAAACTTAGGCCAATTAAAGTCCTGTACACCTTGATGTTGAGGATTTTTTCCTCCTCCAGCATTTCCGTTCCATCCAGAGTGGACCATCGCATCGAGTAAACGTTGCTTTAGTGTTTCTTCATCAATTTGAGCCGCTTTTGCTGCCGAAATGGAAATCTCAGAACCATCAAAGTTATTTGCCTGCAGCTTGTGACTGACTCCCCATGCCGCCTGTGCGTTTTCCTCCACAATGTCGGCCAGCCCCTGTAAAAGCCCACTTATCACACTCTCCTCCGAA
>JAOULB010000382.1 GCA_029882235.1 Gammaproteobacteria bacterium
TCCCATCCCCACCACCAGCGCCAGGCTAAATAACCTCAAAGTAAACTCCCCTCAGAATAAAATGGGGATTAGAAAAGCATCAACGAAATAGATTGTGATGAATCGTAGCCAAGTCTCCATCCTGTTAGCAACGGAAGCATCAGCTGGTCTCTATACTTTATTGTTGTTTCTCCAGAATGGCATTTATGTTATCCTGGTCCAATTCATACCAAGCACCCGTGGCGGCATATACAATAACAGGTACAAGGCCAAGAACAATATCAAGAATAACCCAACCTACTCCAACATGGTTTGTAATGGTGAAGGTTTTAGTTTCGAAACCTTCTTTTTTGAACTCAATTTGGTAAACTTTTTTCGATTCAAGTTTTAGCTTAACAGGAGTCGTGCCCATTAGAAATCCATTGACATAAACCTTCGCTGCAGAAGGGTCGGAGCTAAAGTTAACATTGTTTGATGTGCCTTTAAACACAGTGGCACAACCGCTGAGAAGCCACACCATTACGGCAAATAGACAAGCAATAGAACCAAATACAGCCCGTTTTTTCATGTCTAAAGTCTCCTTGTTGTAATTGTTTCATCGGGACATGTATTTACGCCTACTTATTTATATCAGACCATCGGATTCGATGTCAATATATTTAAGGTGGAGGAGGTCTGCGAGGGGCCAGATAGAGACCGGAGCCGACCATCAGCCCCATCCCCACCACCAGGATCAGGCTAAATAACCTCAAAGTAAGCTCCCCTCAGAATAAAATGGGGATTAGAAAGGCATCAACGAAATAGATTGTGATAAATCGTAGACAAGTCGCCAACCTGTGGTCTTTATACTTTATTGTTGTTTCTCCAGAATGGTATTTATGTTGTCCTGGTTCAATTCGTACCAGGCACCAGTGTCGGGATCTACAATAACAGGTACAAGGCCAAGAACAATATCAAGAGTAATCCAACCTACTCCAACATGGTTTGTAATGGTGAACTTTTTAGTTTCGAAACCCTCCTTTTTGAACTCAATGTGGTAAACCTTTTCCGATTCAAGTTTTAGCTTAACAGGAGTCATGCCCATTAGATGTCCATTGACATAAACCTTCGCTGGAGAATGGTCGGAGCTAACGTCAACATTGTCTGTTTTGTATTTAATCACAATGACACAACCGCTGAGAAGCCACACTACCACAGCGAACAGACAAGCAATAGAACCACATACAGCCCGTTTTTTCATTTCTGAAGTCTCCTTGTTATAATTGTTTCATCGGTACATGTATTTCCATATTCTTATATATATCCGGTTACCGTGATAACCTCTCTGACCGCCGCTATCCTGAGGGTGATGTTGAGTGTAGCCGTGGCACCTATGGTTAGCTTCAGCCCTGTCTGGGTGACGGTCTCAAACCCATCCAGTTCGGCCGTGAGTTCGTAGTTTCCCGGAGGAACCGCTCGGATGCTGTACAGACCTCGCTCAGAGGTGACCGTGGTCCTTACCATTCCGGTATCAACATTCCTCAGCGTGATGGTAACCCCGGGAAGCACGGCACCTGTCTCATCAGACAGCTGCCCCACCACATCGGCTGTCTGCCCGAAAGCCAGCACAGAAGCCACCAAAATGAACAGCGAAGCTAAACAGATATGCTTTTTCATCTCTTCTGCTTAAGTTTAAGCAAAGTTCCATTTGCCAATAAACCAGAGTGTTATTTTGCCTCCCTTCACCTCCTTCCTTTATCAAATATCTCCCTTCATTAAGCAATATATATGCCACAATAATAATTTAGACTATCGTTCCTCTAATTATATGTAAAATATTTAATTTATTTATTTGCCGTTGCCAGCCTTTCAGAAAAGAACCTCTTTTTAGTGCACAATTTTGTATAAAAATACAAAAAATTGTAAATAGTATATCTCTATATGTTATTATTTGCTCTTTATAGCTTGCGTTAGATATTAGCGATAGAAAAGTGGATAAATCGATTATCTTGAGGTCAACATGAAGGGTGTTATTAAACCCTCATGGCAAAGATTTCATCTCTTTGGGGTAATCCGGGAGGGAAGGAATGGGGATTTTCTTATTAAGGTATGGAGCAGTAAAGCGTAAAGTAAAGCACTATTATCATTTTTATATGTAGTCAAATAGATATATTAAGAAGTATTTTTAGCCCTCATTTTCTGTTTTTTGCTCTCCTTCAGGAGTGAACAATAGCTTTATTTTTTTCTCAAGAATATATTTTGCAAGAACAACGAGTTTTGTTTCAGGCAAATTTTAGCTTCACATCTTCCACCATCGGCGGTGGGAAAAGTAGGATAATTTATAAAAATGATAGGAAATAAACTAAGAATTATTGCCTATACCGGAAAGATAGCCACTTAAAATGATAAAAAAGAGGGTTAGCCCCCCAGCAAAAGAGGAGCTAACCCCCGGTAATTGTCATCCAGAGAATTAGAAATATATATCAGACCATCGGATTCGCTGTCAACATATTTATTTAAGGTGGAAGCAACTTTATT
>JAOULB010000383.1 GCA_029882235.1 Gammaproteobacteria bacterium
AGAAAAGTCGTAAACGGTTTTTCTGGGCATTCACCTCATCGGCCGGCATTTTAGCAACACGCTTTTTGGCCGTGGCAATAATGCTTAGCAGCTCTTTTTCTTTTTCAGTCGCGAGGGCGAGCACATCATGGTCACGGTTGATCTGTTCAAGTTTTTGCGTAAGCGCGTGATACTGGCCAGTCAGATTTTTACGTTCTGCCTGTTTGAGTGAGCGCCTGGCGGTGCCTAGCTTATCCTGATAGGCCTTTTTACGTTCTTCTAGCATCAGATTGTAGGCAGGGATCTGATTTTTCCAGTAGTGCAACATGTTCTGCATATATAACAGGTCACGATAATTTTTTAATGCCGCCTGAAACTCATGTCCAGCAATGATCTGATGCAGATAGGGCGTGGCAACGGATTCAGGCAGAGTGGTAAAGTGCGTTTTGTTTTCACTGCGTTGATGTGAATGCAGAGTACGCAGGGCCGCAGTAAACTCACCGGTCTCAACGGCATTAATCACGTTATTGATATTGGTTAACTCAGCGTTATAAGTATTAATCGCATGATTGTAATAGGCCAGTGCCTGTTGCTTGGCATCCATCTTTTCCAGTGTGTAAGGCACGGTGATCATGGCTTCCTGCACGGAAGGGTCGGTACTGATGCGTTTCTGTAATTCTAGCCAGGGGACCAGTGAGTCCTGAAAGTCTTTGTTGTTGTGATGTGCCCAACCAATTCCTAGTAGCGCCTTATTTGATTGCGAACCAAGTAGTCGGATATTTTTAAAATATTTTGCCGCCTTTGGGGCATCCTTGGCACGCAGGGCTACATATCCAAGTGACAGGTTGGCCTTGTCGCGTAAGGCGGTTTGTTCCAGCGTTTCGACGTCCATGCTGGCCACTTCTTCCAGCAGATCCATGGCATCTTCATGTTCGCCAGTTTTTACCAACGCGATAGCCAGATTAAACTTGGCATAGTTAAACCATTCGGTTTCATCTTCAAAATTCGTCAGTGTGTTAATTGCGCCCTGATAGTCTTTTAAACTTAACAGGATGTTGGCGGCCAGATTCTGTGATTCATCGTTATAACGCACCGGCAGATTGACATCGACCTTGCTAATATATTTTTTCGCTGCGGCATAGTTGCCTTTTTGATAAGCAAGCCGGGCGAGATAATACCAGGCCGTGTCCTTGACACTTTTATCGGCATCACTTTCGGTTAATTTTGAAAACATGTCAGCGGCATATTTTCTCAAATCATAGGAGAGATATAAGCCACCCAAAAGGATATCGGGATCATTGCCCTGGGTTTTGATTGGATGTTGTTTCTGTGCGATTAGCAGATCGGAAATTGCCGAGAAATACTTGCCCTGATAGAAATGATACAGGGTTTCACCGTAATGCAGGTTCTTAACAACCTTGTCTTCATCGACTTCTGCAACTGTAGACGAAGCAAAACACGTTGCACCTGCCAGGCACAACGCCAATAACCTTCCATGGGAGACTGCTTTAAACATGGTAACTGATTAACTACTCCCAGACTTTTACATCAAACTTGGGTTGTTGTTTGCCCGAGTCATCAACGATTTTTAATTCAACAAATTTTGGTGTACTGGATTTTTCCAGTGCGATGGTGGTGCCACGACGATAGTCTCGACCCTTTGGCCCCTGACCGGTAAAGAAGGCCACTACTTCATGTTTGCCAGAAGGCAGGTTACCGATGTAGACGCGCTGCACACCACCACGGAACAGGGCACTGGCTTCCTGTTTGGTGTAGAGATGATTGGTGACGATCTTGTCATTGACCTTGACCTGAACCGAATCAAGATTGAATAACTGGCCGGTATCCATTGAAAGGAACACAGTGAACTGCGTGTTTGCCGGGAATAACAATTCTTCTTCAAGAATAAACAGGTCGCGATTGAGATCCAGAATTTCCTTTTTCAGGTTCTGCACCCGTCCATCCATGGCCGACAGTTTTTTATCATCAGTGGATTTTTCTTCGGCATGGGAGGGTGACGACAAAAGTCCTACGGCGAAAACGGCAATAAAGAGATAACGATGAATTTTCATACTCTAATCCTGTGAGTCATGCCCTTTGTACCTCTTTGACTGGAAGTTGCCTCAGGGCGCATATCATTTTGATTAACAAGCCAAAACTATTGCTATTTTAAAGGTTTAGGGGTGTTCCCACAAAGGGTTTCAACCCAGAGCCTGTGCCATCCACTGGAAGCGTGACCGGGTTACCATTTTGAGAAGTCCGTCCCGTTTCTGGCCTGTTTTAGACTTAATCCAGTTTATTTTCCCTGCGAAAAATTCATTGCTGGATATCTAATCTTACCCATTGTACCTAATTTTTATGCGGCGTTGGTCACATTTTAACCAGTACCACATCCCTATCATTTTTCCGGTGGTTTCAGACCCTCGGAATAGTGAATTCTGCCCGCCTTGTCGATGATGATCGCATCAATCCCGGGGAGTTTATGCACCAGTTTCAGTGCCTCTGTG
>JAOULB010000384.1 GCA_029882235.1 Gammaproteobacteria bacterium
CGTTACCATGTCACCGTTTGCGACGTGACTCATCTCATGACCGACAACGGCCTCAACTTCACCTTGCGACATGTTATCGAGCAAGCCCTGAGATACCGCGACCAGGGCATTGTTTTTACTTGCCCCTGTGGCAAAGGCATTCATTGACTTGTCTGGAAAAATAGCGACTTCGGGCATTTTGATACCCACGATCTGCGCCTGTTTTTCGACAGTGCTGATTAACCATCTTTCTATGTTGGAGGTCGGGTTGGTAATCACCACCGCACCGGTCATTCGTTTTGCCATCCATTTAGACATCAGCAAAGAAATAAATGAGCCACCAAAACCAATCACGCCTGAAAGTATGACCAGGGCCTGTATGTTAAGGTCTGAGCCATTCTCGGCCAAAATACTATCAACGCCAAGGAGCCTTAGCGTAATACTCAGCACGACCATGATGGCAATATTGGTTAGTATAAATAATAAGATTCGTTTCATTTCTGTACCTGTTTCAGTAAAGGGTTGTCCAGCTTTGACCCGGATTTTTTCGCCGGGTTCACATTTGTCTTATTTGTCCAGCCCTTTATAGTGCTAAAAGTTGAAATTTCAAGCCTGGAAAACAAGGGGACAGAGAACCGTTTAAAACCCCGCCGGGCTTGATTATGTCCTTCCTGGGCACGTAATAATATACAGCGCTTGTTCTGCCCGCCGGCTTTCTCATATTATGGAACTATGTACCCGGCCCGATTTTCCTTTTGTTGAGGAAAATAATGATTGAGAACAAAGTTGAGTATTTACCAAAAATTTCTTGACGGAGTGCCTGTCTATTTAGCCCGCCACTACTGGTGGGCTTATCTTTGGCGTCCGGCTGTGTGGTTTTTTGATCATCAGTTCATTATCAACCTGATTCTATTTGGTCAATACAGAAAACTCATGACGGCTGCGATGGCGCATATTGATAAGACGCCTAAAGGTGAGATGTTACAGTTGACCTGTGTGTATGGATCGCTAACACCCAGCATCGTTAATAAAATCAGGCCGAATGTTTTACACATTGCCGATGTATCGCCAGCGCAATTAGAAAATGTGCGCGCCAAGATAAAAAATAAAAACAACATTCTTATGACAAGATTGAATGCGGAGAGTCTCGCCTATCGCGATAATAGTTTCTCGACCATTATCGTATTTTTCTTATTACACGAGTTACCGCAAGAGGCGAGGACGCGCGCGCTTGCTGAATGCATGCGCGTGTTAGATCACGATGGGGTTTTGATCTGTGCAGGCTACAATGCCTTGCCCGCAAAACATTTTTTATACCGCTTCCCAGTGACACGATTTATCCTAACTAAGCTTGAACCATTTTTAGCGAGCTTATGGAAGTTCGATATCTTGTCGGCCTTGAATGAGTTGGGCAGACCCTTTCATAAACGCGCCGAGTCGATTGCAAAGACAGAGGTGTTTTCCAGTTTCTATCACGTCACCACGTATCAGATTTCTGGAGACCGTTAAAAACGATAAAGGAAAATATCAGTCTTTAATCATCCTTGCGTTCATATTCCCCTTCCAGTGTTTTATGCCCTTTCGCATCTGTACGTGTTTCTCTAAAGCCTGCCTGCCCCGCCATGGCCCAAACGCCTTTTTTCAAGATTGCCATGGCTAGTTGTTGGCGTATGGGTGGCACCAGAAACAGGAAGCCAACCACATCGGTAAAAAATCCGGGCGTGAGTAGCAGTGCACCGGCAACTAGTAGAAAGCCGCCTTCGATCATCGGAATGGCCGGGGGCTCACCACGCGAGGCACACTCATTCAGGCGTCGCATTGTGGCCAGTCCCTGTAGCCTTAGTAAACTTGCGCCAATGACTGCGGTCAGGATCACCAGGAATATGGTCCAGCCGGCGCCAATACGATCACCGACCTGAATGAGCAGGAATATTTCCACAATGGGGACACTTATAAATAGTATGAATAGAATACGAAACATGGTCAGGCCTTTGTTATAGAACTGAGCGTATATTAATGGAACTGTGCATATTAACAGTCGGTTAAGGGCATTATACCTTTTGCCCTGAACGACGGTATGCATTATCTTTGTGCGATGACTGATATTAAGCAATCTGGCTATTTGATCGCTATCTGTACTGTGCCCGATCAGGCCACGGCCTCATTACTGGCAGACAAGCTGGTCTCGGCTGGGCTGGCCGCCTGTGTCAATATTGTGCCTGGAATTCAGTCCGTCTATGCGTGGCAGGGTAAAATTGAGCAGGACAATGAATTATTATTAATGATAAAAACGAAATCGAGCGTATTTTCCGAGCTGGAGCAGCTAATATTGCAACATCACCCTTACGAACTTCCGGAAATTATCGCTGTCTCTATCGAGGCAGGCTCGACCGCCTATCTCGACTGGATTAACAATGCTGTGGGAACTAAACATGCGTCATAACCATAAATATCTTCGTCTTCTATGCCTACCTTTATTCCTGTTGACCAGTGTGCT
>JAOULB010000385.1 GCA_029882235.1 Gammaproteobacteria bacterium
TCCAGACACGCTCGTTAAAGCGCTGACTGAAATGGGATTGCGTCACCAGGAATATGGTGCTGAAGCAGGGCATTATGATGCGGTAGCAAGTACTCTGATCGATGTGATGCAGGAATTGGCTGGAGATAAATGGACGACAGAAATCGAGACTGCATGGAAAGATGCGTTAACAGTAATTGCCAAGGTTATGCTCGATAGTTATGTACCGGATGGCCAAAATGTAGCAACTCCCGGTATGGTCGCAACTGCGCCTGTGGGAACACCTCAGGTACAGGTTAAAACTGCAGAAAAAAGGAAATCCGGTGGCGAAGCTTCCTCGATTCGTGTTTCGATTGATAAGGTTGATGAGTTAATCAATACCGTTGGCGAGCTGGTTATTACACAATCAATGCTTGGACAGTTTGGTGAAGTCGAAGACTTGAATAATTCTCATCTTGAAAAAATGCGTGATGGTCTAGCACAGCTAGAGCGAAATACACGTGAACTTCAGGAAGCAGTAATGCGCATTCGCATGTTGCCGATTAGTTTTGCTTTTCAACGTTTTCCAAGGCTTGTGCATGATTTGAGTGCTCAGTTAGGCAAAAAAGTTGAGCTGAAAATGTCGGGTGAACACACTGAACTTGATAAAACCGTCATGGAGAAAATTGGTGATCCGCTTGTGCATTTGGTTCGTAACTCGATGGATCATGGTATTGAAAAGCCAGAAAATCGTGTTGATGCAAACAAGCATGAAACTGGGGTTGTACACCTGAATGCCTATCATCAGGGCGGAAATATTGTTATTGAAATTATTGACGACGGTGCTGGGCTAAATACAGAAAAAATTCTGGCGAAGGCAAAAAGTCTGGGCCTGGTCACAGACAGTGAAAATATGACGGAAGAACAAATACATGATTTGATCTTCAACCCTGGATTTTCTACAGCCGATGAGGTTAGTGATGTTTCTGGGCGTGGCGTCGGCATGGATGTAGTGCGACGAAACATCCGCTCGCTGGGTGGAACAGTTGATGTGAAATCTGTTCAGGGCGAAGGTTCAACATTTACTATCAGGTTACCGTTGACCCTGGCGATTCTTGATGGCCAGTTAGTTCGCGTAGGAAGCGAAACATATATTATTCCACTAGTTTCTATTGTCGAATCAGTCCAGCTTGACGAAGGGAAAATCAATATCGTGAGTGGACGCGGCGAAGTTTATAAATTGCGCGATGAGTTTATCCCGATAGTCCGTCTGTATCATATTTTCAGTATCCCATTTGATATGAATGATGATGAAAGAGGCTTGCTGGTTGTTGTTGAAGCCGATGGTGAAAAGATCGCACTTTTTGTTGATGAACTATTAGGTCAGCAGCAAGTGGTTATTAAAAGTCTGGAAACAAACTTTAAGAAAGTCGAAGGTCTTTCAGGTGCGACCATTCTTGGTGATGGCACAGTTGCATTAATTCTCGATGTAAAAGGACTGTTTGATTTAAATGCAAAGGTCGCTACACGGCCCGAGTTTGTGTTTAGAAGCAATAGCGAGGAAGCTGGCGATAAAGGCGGTGGTAATTCAGGTGTGGCAGCCTGAGGAGAAAATAAATGGAAAATGTTGCGCAAAAAGTAGATGTACATGAGTTGGTCAGCACGGGTGGTGATGGTCAGCAGTTTCTTACATTTATGCTTGCAGGTGAAGAATATGGTGTTGATATTTTGCGTGTCCAGGAAATTAAAGGATGGGATAACGTGACAAAAATACCTAACACACCTGATTATATACGTGGGGTGATTAACCTTCGTGGAACTATCGTGCCTATTATTGATATGCGACTTCGTTTTGGCCTGAATTTTCTTGAGTATGGTCAAACGACAGTAGTAATTGTCTTAAAGGTAAATAGTAATTCAGGAAAAAGTAGAATAATGGGGATTATTGTTGATGGCGTGTCAGATGTATATAACATCGCCAAAGAAGAAATGAAAGCAGCGCCAGATTTTGGTACGGCTGTTGATACAAAGTTCGTAAGCAGCATGTCAACAGTGAATGATAAAATGGTTATTTTGCTCGATATTGATCACATGTGTAACTCGGCAGAGTTATCAACCATAGATGCTATAACGGAATAAATAATGAGAGTTATTGCAGTAATTAATCAAAAAGGTGGCGTTGGTAAAACAACGACGACCATGAACCTTTCTCATGCATTAGCGCAGAAAGGCTATCGCGTTCTTGCTGTTGATTTTGATCCGCAGGCAAATCTGACAGTTGGTTTTGGTGCGCAAACACAACCACAGTCTGGAATTGGCAATCTGCTATTAGATAAGGAAAAGGTACAAAACCCAGGTCAGACTATAAGAGAGAATCTGGAACTCATACCTGCTGGTGATCGTCTCGGTGAGTTTGAATATATGACTGAAGGTGGGGCAAGCCGAGGCTTTTTGTTACAAAAGCTTGTAAAGCAGCAAATATGGGATAAAGATTTTGTTTTGATCGACTGTGCACC
>JAOULB010000386.1 GCA_029882235.1 Gammaproteobacteria bacterium
AATTGCCAGACGAGAAGAGATCGTCTGGCAATTGCGAATGGTACTTACAAACCTCTATTTCATTTTTGCTTGCTTACCAAAGGTCTTATACAAGTCTTTTGCAGTTTTATCTGCATGTTTTTCACCCCATTTAACTGGGCGCATTTTCAGGTTCTTGGTAATGAATGTTTGTGTTTCTTTATCATTAGCCAGTTGAGTAGCAGCGGCCAGTAACTTGGCTTTCGCTTTCTTATTGATGCCTTTAGGTGCTACCAGGGCAACAATCATCTCAACCTGTTCGTCATAACCCTGTTCTTTAAGCGTTGGGACATCAGGAATGGGGGGTAAACGATTACCCAGTGCAGCCGCAATCAATTTGATGGTGCCGGCTTCAACATGCTTATACAGAATTGCACCTACATAACCGACATCCACGTGGTCTCCCGTTACTGCCTGAATAACAGAAGGTCCACCTTTTGACGGCAGTAACGCGAGTTGCACACCTTCCTTCTTGGCCATACGGATGATCGCATCTTTATCATCAGCACCGTGGAACATTACTTTCATTTTGCTGTTGTTATGTTTTTTTGCCCAGGCAAAAGCTTCTTTCAGTGTTTTCCAGGGTTTGTCCGCTTTAGAAATAAAGCCACTGGAATTCAATGCAACCAGTGTCAGGAAATCAAAATCTGATGGTTTATAACTCAATTTTGCGTGGTGTGGTGCATAGGTATAAGCAGTCAGCGAAGTGACGCCAATAGTATATCCATCAGGCTTTGCTCTGCTGAGCGAGGTAGCCATCACGGTACCGTGAGAGCCAGTGACATTTTTTACATTAATCGGTTGTCCCAGAATTTTACTCATACGTTGACCTAATCCACGGGTGAGGCGATCAATCTGCGCACCGGGTTGTGTCATGGTCATAAAGGTAATAGGACGGCTTGGATATTCAGCAGCCTGCACACTGGTAACAATTGTTGCCAGCACCAGACCAATTCCAAGATTTAAAAATTTTCTCATCGTAGTGTACTCCTTGTTTTATGTATCGTATTCAAACCGGCCCTTAGTATTAAGGAACAGCTATTTTCGCCTTACAAACTAAACTACTAACAGACATGGGCGGTGTGTTGTCTTTCCGAACAAACTAACCAGGTAAAAACATCAAGACTGGAAAAATTACTATATATTTTTATTATTCTTCTGGTTTCGTTTCAGCTGCATGATAAATCAAATCCACATTAATGCAAAAAGATCTTTATCTTATTTTATGAATGATGAATACTCACAGTGTCGCATGGGCGACAGCTTGGTTAAATTTAAAGCAGCTCAATAACTGCTTATAAATATTATTATTTACTAATAATCAGTACAGACATAGGAGCAGACATGGAAAGTTCGTTTACCCCATTTAGCTTTATTAACAAGCTGGAACCCGCTGAATGGCATGCGCTTCAAGGCATCGGACATCGAGATATATATAAGAAAGGCAGCTACATATTTCGTGCGAATGAACTTAATGACTCACTTTATGTGTTGTTAGATGGGCGAATAAAAATAACACGCCTATCGCAACATGGACGAGAATTAATTCAATGGTTTTGTCTGCCTGGTGAAATATTTGGATTATCCGTGGATGATAACAGTCGCCAACGTGGACTCTATGCCACTGCAATAAGTGATGCCAAATTACTCTGTATACCCAAATGTGACTTTGACCAGTATATTCTACAACATCCCCGAATTGCGCTGCTTATTATCAAACAACTGGCATCACGTTTACGCACACTTGGTGACACCCTGTTAAATATCACCAGTGATGGCGCCCATATTCGGTTTATAAAATTGCTGCAACGCTTAAGTAAGTTTTATGGTCGAGAACATGGTGGCGAAGTTTATATTGACCTCTATCTTACTCATCAGGAGATGGCCGATATGATTGGTGTTTGTCGACAAACAGTATCAAGCATGATTGGGCGCATGAAAAAACATGGCATTATTGCATCAACACGTGATGGGATATGTATCCAGTCACCCGTAGAGTTTCAGCAGTTAAGCGAGCAACCCGATAATTATTTACAGCACTATCTGTAACAATCAGACATTAAAACGGAAGTGCATGACATCGCCATCCTGAACAATATACTCTTTACCTTCCAGACGTAACTTACCGGCTTCCTTTGCGCCCTGTTCGCCATTATATTGAATATATTCATCATAGGCGGTGACTTCTGCACGAATAAATCCTTTTTGAAAATCAGTATGGATCACACCTGCTGCTTGAGGCGCGGTTGCACCTCGTTTTACTGTCCAGGCTCGTACTTCTTTTTTTCCTGCAGTAAAGTAGGTTTGCAACCCAAGTAATTCATAACCCGCACGAATCACGCGGTTCAGACCGGGTTCTTCCAGCCCCATTTCATTAAGAAAATCCTGTTTCTCTTCATCTTCGAGTTCGACCATTTCTGACTCGATCGCTGCGCACAC
>JAOULB010000051.1 GCA_029882235.1 Gammaproteobacteria bacterium
TCATGGTTTTCAGGCAACTGTTTGACAAAGCTGCGATCAATTTTCAAAGTCTGAATTGGAAACTGGCGTAAATAACTCAGTGATGAATAGCCCGTGCCAAAATCATCCATGGCAATACTGACGCCCATTGCATGTAGATCATGCAGGGCGCTGATATTGGCATGTTGTTCTTCCATCAAAGAGCTTTCTGTTATCTCCAGCTCCAGCTGATGGGGTTGTAGACCGGTATCTTTGAGTGCCTGTTCAACCACACTGACAAAGTTCTGGCAGGCTAGTTGGCGTGGCGTGATATTCACCGCGATTTTGGGAATTAACAGGCCTGAGTTAATCCATTTACTAAATTGATAACAGGCGGTATACAGGATCCATTCACCAATCGGGACGATGAGACCCGTATCTTCCAGCAGATGAATAAATCGATCCGGCTGTAACAAACCTTCTTCAGGGTGACGCCAACGAATTAAGGCTTCTATGCCATTGAGTTTGCCTGACTGAATATTAAATTGCGGTTGGTAGTTAATCTCAAACTCACTGCGTTCAAGCGCACGATGAAGTTTGTTTTCCAGCGCCAGGTATTCTGCCGCCATGGCGTTCATATCCGGAGTATAGAACTGGTAATTATTCTTACCCTGTTGTTTGGCATGATACATGGCCGAGTCGGCATTCTTTAATAATACCTGTTGTTCAGATCCGTCATCTGGAAAGACGCTAATGCCAATACTGGTGGTGACAAACAACTCATGCTCTCTGATTTGCACTGGATGAGAAACCTCAAGCAGAATTTTTCTCGCGATAGAAGGAATAACATCAACAGTATTAATCCCTGACAGGAGAACGGCAAACTCATCTCCACTCAGACGCGCGACGGTATCATGATCGCGTAATATCCCGCTGAGTCGTTTTGCAATTATCCGCAGTAATGTGTCGCCGGTCTGGTGGCCGAGCGTGTCATTAATATTCTTGAATCGATCAATATCAAGAAACATCAGAGCGACCATCTCACCCTCACGCCTGGATTGTTTCATGGCCTGAGCGAGGCGATCCATAAACAGTAAGCGATTGGGTAAGCCGGTAAGTACATCGTGATGAGCCAGGTATTGCAAACGTTCCTGTGTTCGCATTCGATCCGTTATATCTTTACCTGATGAAATAAAGTGAGTAATTTGATTATTGATATCGCGTAGAGGGGTAATGGTCTTTTCTTCAAAATAAACACTACCGTCTTTTTTCTTATTAACAAAGATGTCGCGGAAGACTTCACCAGAGAGAACCTGCTTCCACAGTTCAGTGTAAAAATCATCACTCATCTCACCAGACTTAACTACATTGGGTGTGCAGCCAATAACTTCATCACGCTGATAACCTGTTGTTTGCTCAAAGCCAGTATTTACATATTCAATAAGGCCGTTTTTATCGGTAATGATGATGGAGTCTGCGGTCTGTTCAACCGCATGAGATAATTTACTCATCTCTGTTTCAGATACTTTACGCTCGGTGATATCTCGCACCATGCCGATGTAATATGTCTGGTTGTGTAAGCTCATCTCACTGATCGACAGTTCCATTGGAAAGGTCGAGCCATCCTTGCGTTTGCCTTCAACTTCTCTAAAACCAAAGCCGAGACAACGGCGTTCACCAGAGGCCTGATAGCGTTCAAGATAACCATCATGATTGGACTGGTAGGGCTCCGGCATAAGTAGTTTGACATTCTTGCCGATGATCTCGGCGGCGCTATAGCCAAACTGTTTTTCTGCGGAGGCATTAAAAGATTCGACATTACCGCGTTCATCAATAGTAATAATGCCGTCGGAGACATTATCCATAATGGCGCGGACACGTTGATCGGCAGTTAATGTTTGTTCGCGTAGATTTTCCTGTTCAGTCAGGTCTTCAATAATAATGAGTAGTTTTGCATTCGTGTCCAGCGGCTCGTGACTGCCGGTCTGCAGCATAGGAATAATTGCAAATTCAAAATAGATATTATTGTCGTGAATATCCTTGCAGGAAAGAATAACGCCACGCTGTCCTTTGATACTAGTCAGGACTTCATTGGCACGATCTCGCAACCCCATACCAGGGAATAGCTCATCGATAGTTCGACCTTTGAGGCTTTCATGGTCTTCGAAAAACAGGCGATCCATAAAACGATTAACTGACAGCACACGCAGTTCACTATCAAGAACAACCAGCCCAGAAGGAACATTGCAGATGAGGTTTTCAGCATATTCCATTAGCATTTCTATTCGATGTGTATCGCTACACATATAGGTGTGAATCGCGAGTTCTATATCTAGGAAGACAACTTTAAGCAGGGCCTGGATGCCTTTGATCGCCAGTTCAGAATTATGCTCGGCGGCCTGCCAGATTTCAGGCAACAGGGAACAGATGTATTTGCTATAGGCGCCAAAATACCAGCGCGGTTCAAGCCCGATATGGTGATGGGTAATACCGACACGTAAACGATCAGTGACATAGTCCATGTCATACTCACCACTTAGAACAGCATTAAAATAACTGGACTGTTTCTGCTTGAGTTGTTCGACCTGTTGCGGGTTTGTTAAGAATTCTGCAGTTGCATCGAAGGAGAGTAAATGCGCATAAAATGTTTCCATCAAGCGTTCATGTGCTTTGGATAAGGCAGGTCTGAGTTGCTGGAGTGTAGCGATATCTTCGTTTGCGAGGTCGAGATAAATTTTCCGTTCAATAATATCTTCAGGGCTGATGCCAATGGTATCGAGCACCTCGTGAATAAGCTTGTCCAATGCTTCCTTGTCTATCAACAGTGTTGCCCTTGTTGAATAAAATGGTGGTGCGAGAATGAGTAATATATAAGGATTATAGTCAGATAATCTGCAGGGACAATGTCAGAGGTGTATTGAGATAGCGATATTGCTTCTTATGGTTATTTATTAACAGGCAATAAAAAACCCGCCAGAAGCGGGTTTTATGAAAGCCGTTTCATCCAGAGTGGATTACTTAATTTTAGCTTCCTTATAGGCAACGTGCTGACGTACGACGGGATCAAATTTCTTGATCTCCATTTTTTCAGGCATGTTACGTTTGTTTTTAGTCGTGGTATAGAAGTGACCAGTACCAGCACTGGAAACCAGACGAATTTTTTCACGTGCACCTTTAGCCATGTCTAATCTCCTAAACCTTTTCGCCGCGACGACGCATGTCAGTCAGGACTTCGTCGATGCCTTTTTTGTCAATAATGCGTAGACCCTTGGCGCTCAGGCGCAGGCGTACCCAGCGTTGCTCAGACTCCACCCAAAAACGGTGGCTGTGCAGATTTGGTAAAAAACGACGGCGTGTGCGGTTCTTGGCGTGGGAAACATTGTTTCCGGCCATGGGTCGTTTTCCTGTTACTTGGCATACTCGCGCCATGGTTCTTCTCCAGTAATACTTTTGCTCAGCGACAAAGAGCCGGCAATTCTACGGAAAACCAATCCCCCTGACAAGCCGGATCTGGGTCAAATATGGGTATTTTGTACATGGATGTACTTATGTCGCGAGAGGCCAGGGATGGCTGGAGCGACCCATAAGATGAATGTCTTATGTCGCGAGAGGCCAGGAATGGCCGGAGCGACTTTTACAGCCAGCCGCGCTCGGCAAAGGCCACCGCCTCCCCATCTCCAATGACAATATGATCCAGCACCCGAATATCCACCAGCTGCAGGGCTTCCTGTAGACGCCGGGTTAGCTGGCGGTCGGCCTCGCTGGGTTCGGCCACGCCGGAGGGGTGGTTATGTGCCAGGATCAGGGCTGCGGCATTGTGGTGCAAGGCGCGTTTGACTACCTCACGCGGATGAACGCTGGCACCATTGATGGTGCCGCGGAACAATTCCTCGAAACTGATGACGCGGTGGCGATTGTCCAGAAACAGGCAGGCAAAGACCTCATGGGGGATATCTCGTAAGCGGGCGCTCAGAAAACGTCGGGTTGAGGCAGGGTCACTGAGAGTATCGCCTCGCTGGATTTCTTCATAAAGGTGGCGGCGACCCATTTCCAGTACCGCCTGCAACAGGGCGAACTTAGCTGGGCCCAGACCATCGTGTTTGTAGAAGTTGGTTTTGTCGGCACAGAGCAGATGGCGCAGGCTACCAAAATCAGTCAGTAGCTCGCGGGCAACATCAACGGCTGTTTTGCCTTTGACACCAGTACGTAGAAATATGGCGAGCAGCTCAGCATCAGAGAGACTGTCTGCACCCTGTGCAAGTAGTTTTTCGCGGGGACGTTCGGCGCTTGGCCAATCGGTAATCGGCATGGTGATCTCCTTATCTATATAAATTTTATCCTTTTGCTGTCAGCATCCTGATTGCGACAACGTGTTCAGTGCATAGCTTACCACTTCACAGGTATGAGAGTGAAACTCTGTTACACTATATATTCCATGACGACACTAATTAATAAACGAATCCTTTTAGGTATCACCGGCAGTGTGGCTGCCTACAAATCAGCCGAACTGGTCCGACGCCTGCGTGATGCCGGTGCCGATGTGCGGGTCATTATGACCCAGGGCGCCGAGGCCTTCATCACTCCACTGACCTTGCAGGCAGTGTCGGGCAAGCCGGTACACCGCGATTTACTCGATACTGAGGCCGAAGCCGGTATGGGCCACATTGAGCTGGCCCGCTGGGCCGATGCCATTCTGATTGCACCCTGTAGCGCGGATTTTCTTGCGCGTCTGGCCGCCGGTCGAGCGGACGATCTGCTCAGCGCTGTGTGCCTGGTGGGTGATGTACCGCTGGCGCTGGCCCCGGCCATGAATGGCAAAATGTGGCAGGACAAAGCCACTATCGAAAATTCTCGTACAGTCAGTAGCCGCGGCATTTTATTGTTTGGACCTGATGATGGCGAACAGGCCTGTGGTGAAACCGGTGTCGGTCGTATGCGTGAGGTCGAGCTGCTGGTCAACAATCTGTCGGCCCTGTTTGAAACCGGCAGCCTGACGGGCAAGACCGTGTTGGTGACGGCCGGACCGACCCATGAAGCAATTGACCCCGTTCGGTACATCGGCAACCGCAGCTCAGGCAAAATGGGCTACGCAGTCGCAAGTGCTGCAGTTGAAGCGGGCGCACGTGTCATTCTGGTCAGTGGTCCGACGACACTGGATTGTCCCGATCGAGTTGAACGTATCGACGTTGAATCGGCCGAGCAGATGCTCGAGGCTGTATTGGAAAAGATGTCGAGCAGCGATATTCTGGTTGCCGCCGCTGCGGTCGCGGACTATCGCCCCATTCAAATACATGCTGAAAAAATGAAAAAGTCCGATCAGCCGTTAACCCTGGAGCTTGAGCCCAATCCGGATATTCTCCAAACGGCCAAAGATAAATTTCCACAGGTCTTTTGTGTCGGTTTTGCCGCAGAAACCAGTAATATAGAACAGTATGCACGTGATAAACTTGAGCGCAAAGGGATTGAAATGATTGCGGCGAATCTGGTCGGCGAGGCTGCGGTGGATACTGATGGCACCTTTGGCAGTGATGATAATACGCTGCAGCTGTTCTGGCAGGATGGGAATCTACGCCTGCCTTTAGCCAGTAAGGAAAAACAGGCCCGTCTGCTGGTCGCTTATGTTTCCCAGTATTTTGATGAATGGCCCAAAATTGCCGAGGGTCAAACTGGTAAGGTGTTACAGTTTAAGGGCCGTAACGAGTCAACAAATTAATCCATAAATATCATTTTCAGTATTGCAGCACACCGGGGAGGCGAGATGCAGATAAAATTAAAATTACTTGATGAGCGTTTGGGCAATGATATTCCCATGCCCAATTATGCAACCGAAGGCTCTGCCGGCATTGATTTGCGCGCCTGTCTTGATGAAAACCTGGTCATCAACCCCGGTCAGACTGAACTCATTCCAACAGGAATGGCGATTCATATTGAAGATCCGAACATGGCAGCAGTGATTCTGCCACGCTCAGGATTGGGCCATAAGCATGGGATCGTCCTGGGTAACCTGGTTGGCTTGATTGATTCTGATTATCAGGGTCAACTATTTGTTTCCTGCTGGAATCGGGGCACTGATTCCTTTACGATCAATATTGGCGATCGCATCGCACAGCTGGTATTCGTCCCTGTGGTGCAGGCAGCGTTTGAAATAGTGGATGATTTTAGTAATAGCGATAGAGCTGAAGGCGGTTTTGGCCATACCGGACATGCCTGAGAATTGATGGCTTTAACAGACTAGGTTTCAAGGAATAATAAAAACAATTATGGCAAAAAGTTCAGGAAGTTTACGTAAACGCAAACGACGCGGTACAGGTAATGCAGGAGTAGGTTCTTCAGGCCTGTCACTCACAACAGTGAGTATTGTCGCCTTTTCAGCCTTTAGTGTGATTCTGGTTGCCGCTGTATTTTTTGCGCAGCTTGATACTCAGTTACGTCTGAATAATCTCAAGTCATCAAAGGCGAGTGTACATGCTGAGGGTATGGCAAATAAATTTGCCAGTCTTATCGGACCTTATATCTATACACTGCAAACACTCAGCAATAATCCTGATTTGCAGGAACTCATTACTGATGGGAGTCATATTGCGCAGCAACTCAAGGCGCAGGAACTGAAATCTTATTTTAAAGGTGCATTGCACTTACGATTAATCAAAGATGGCACGCAGGCCATCGACAAGTCAACAGTGCCCCACTTAGGTTACGCCTGTCTGGATATGATTAATATCGCCGGCAAAGATAAAACCATTTCACCGCTTGAAGTGCATGCGGTGGGTACCGGGCAGGAACATATTGATCTGGTTGAGTCGGTCGTATCACGTAGTGGCAAATTACTGGGCTATATGCAGTTAACACTGGATGTGAAACTGATTCAGGCCTGGCTGGATAAAATTGCGATGGATTCATATATTGAA
This sequence comes from Gammaproteobacteria bacterium, assembly GCA_029882235.1. GTDB lineage: Bacteria > Pseudomonadota > Gammaproteobacteria > UBA6429 > Thiohalophilaceae > JAOULB01. The sequence continues at coordinate 6,867 of JAOULB010000051.1, forward strand.
CTCCGGCAAAACATTGGTAAAAAAGATCGCGTTTATGTTGCCCGTGCGGGTGATAAAGAAAATGTTGGTAAGGGTGATCGTTCGGGTAAAGTAATTGTACCTGGCACTAATTTTACAATTGTGACCTGGAAACCAACCGGACTGGCTGTTTCCGAATTTAATGCCGGTATGTTTGCCGCAATGGCTATTGGTATAATACTTGCTGGTCTGGTTGTCTGGTTACTCAGACGGGCAATGAGCAACGCTATTCGCTTTGATATTGAGAACCTGTTGCAGTTTACCATCGCCACCTTCCGGGGTAATAAGCAGCATGAGTACTCTATGCAAATGCGTGAGTTTAAACTCGCGGCTTTACGTATTGATGAACTCATGTCACAACAGCCGGTGGAACGTGAACGTGATAGTGATCCCTCCTCAGTTAATATTATGCGTGACCTGCCTGATCTGGATTCTTCACTGGTGAGTAATAGTTCAGTCTCGGTAGAAGAGATCGATAGCTCTGCCTATATGGCGGCACGTGCTAATCAGTCGACACAGTCTGCACAAATCCCGCAGTCTGCATCACAGCAGATTATTGCCGAGCCCATACAAAATGATTCCAACGCACCTACCATGCCACCGCCAGAAATCTTCAAAGCCTATGATATCCGCGGCATTGTTGGACGAACACTAACCGCACACCATGCGACGTTAATCGGCCGTGCATTGGGGAGTGAAGCCGTTGCACGTGGTTTAAAGAAAATCGTCTTTGCACGTGACGGTCGGTTATCTGGCCCCGAGCTGGGTCAGGCACTGGTCATAGGTTTGCGTGAAAGCGGCATGGATGTTATTGATATCGGTATGGTGCCCACACCGGTTCTCTATTTTGCTGCGGCCGAAGGGGCTAATGGTACGGGCGTTATGTTAACAGGTAGCCACAACCCACCTGACTATAACGGTTTTAAAATGGTGCTCGGTGGTGAAACCCTGGCGGCGGGGGCAATCCAGGATCTACGCAAACGTATCGAGAACAATGATTTTACCTCTGGCCAGGGTAAATACGAAACGGCCATGGTTGCTGACCGTTATATCAATCGTATTGTCGGTGATGTAAACCTTAAACGTAAATTACGCATTGCGATTGACTGTGGTAATGGTGTTGCTGGTGTGATTGCACCTAAGCTGTTTCGTGCCCTCGGTTGTGATGTAACTGAACTCTATTGTGAAGTTGATGGCAAGTTCCCCAATCATCATCCCGATCCCAGTAAACCCGCAAACCTGACTGACCTAATTGAGATGGTGACAAGCAAACGTGTCGATGTGGGTCTTGCCTTCGATGGTGATGGTGATCGATTAGGCGTAATCAGCCCAGATGGCGAGATCATCTGGCCGGATCGCTTAATGATCTTGTTTGCTGAAGATGTGCTATCACGCAATCATGGTGCACAGATCATTTATGATATCAAATGCAGTAGCAACCTGACCCAGGCGATCTGGGAAAAAGGTGGTGAACCATTGATGTGGAAAACAGGCCATTCTTTAATCAAGGCAAAAATGCGCGAATCTGGCGCCTTACTCGCCGGTGAGATGAGTGGTCATATTTTCTTTAAAGAACGCTGGTATGGTTTTGATGATGGACTCTACTCAGGTGCCAGATTATTAGAAATACTTGCTGGTGAGACACGTACACCTAAACAGGTGTTTGGTCGATTGCCCAATGCCGTGAACACGCCAGAAATAAATATCCAGATGCAGGAAGGCGAGCATCATCGCTTTGTTGATACATTAATGGATCAGGCCGATTTTGGTGATGCCAATGTCACCATGATCGATGGCGTACGTGTGGACTATGCCGATGGCTGGGGGCTGGTGCGCGCTTCAAACACAACACCGGTTCTTGTGTTGCGTTTTGAAGGCAAAGACAAGGCCGCGATGGAACGTATCCAGGAAGTTTTCCGTAAAGTTTTACTGGCGGTTGAACCCGGTCTTAAAATTCCATTTTAATTCTTCAAAGCGGGCTAATAATCTCCCCCTGCCACTTGGCAGCGGCTTACTGAATCAGGGATACTAGGGTATCCCTCTAGGGCATCCCTTTTTTAATAAGAGAAATTAATGAGTCTGAATCCCGAAGCAGCTGCCAATATCGCAAAAGTCTTAAGCGAAGCACTGCCTTATATCAAAGATTTTCAGGATAAAACCATTGTCATCAAATATGGCGGTAATGCCATGGTTGATGAAAAACTGAAGCTTGGTTTTGCTCGCGATATTGTTCTGATGAAGCTGGTTGGTCTCAATCCTGTGGTCGTCCATGGTGGCGGGCCACAGATCGGCAAACTACTGGAACAGCTGGGTAAGGAATCAAAGTTCTTCGAAGGCATGCGTGTCACCGATAGTGAGACCATGGACGTTGTCGAAATGGTGCTGGGTGGTCTGGTCAACAAGGAAATCGTGAACCTGATTAATCAGGTTGGTGGTCATGCTGTAGGTCTGACAGGTAAAGACGGCGACATGATTCGCGCACGTAAACTCACCTTCACCAAGCAGGCGCCAGAAATGAATGAGCCGGAGATTATCGATATTGGTCATGTCGGTGAAGTGGAAAGTATTGATGCCGCTGTTGTCGACATGCTGGTGCATGGTGATTTTATTCCCGTCATTGCGCCTATTGGTGTGGGGGCAGATGGTCAGTCTTATAATATCAATGCCGATCTGGTCGCCGGTAAAATGGCAGAAAAATTGGGTGCGGAGAAACTGATCCTGCTGACCAATACCAAGGGTGTACTGGATGATAAGGAAAATCTGCTCACAGGTCTGACGGCAAAAGAAGTGCAGAAACTGATTGAGAAAGGCATTATCCATGGCGGCATGCTGCCAAAAATTAATTGTGCACTAGATGCGGTTAAGTCTGGTGTGAGGACGGCGCAGATCATTGATGGTCGTGTAGAACATGCAGTG
>JAOULB010000052.1 GCA_029882235.1 Gammaproteobacteria bacterium
AATTTTATTTTTTTTTATGCTGTTCTCATACTGGCTGATCAGCTGATCATGATAGCGTGTTTCTGCCGCCAGGGAATTTGCAGACAGAAGGAAAATCAGCTGGAAAAACAGAAAGGCTTTTCGGTACATATTGATAAGTCTTCGTTATCACATATACACCAATATATGGCGACGGCCATACACTTTCAACACATTCAGGTAACTATTTTATCTAGTTACGCAACACTCTGGCGTAAAAACAACTGATTAAAATCATCGATTGGCATCGGTTTATAAAAATAATATCCCTGAATTGCATCACAGGCCATAGTTTTTAAACAATCAAGTTGCTCTTTGGTTTCAACACCTTCAGCAGTAACTCTGAGACCCAATGAGTGTGCCATATTGACTATTGCCAGGGCAATAGAGTGGGAATCTTCAGATTTTTCTATACCATCAACAAATATTCGATCAACCTTTAATGTGTTTACAGGCAACCGTTTAAGCTGGCTTAAAGAAGAATAGCCCGTACCAAAATCATCTACCGCCAGATGCAAGCCGAGTTTACCCAGGTTGTTCAATACGTTGATTGTATAATCCACATCCTTCATCAAGGTGGTTTCAGTAATTTCCAGTACAATATTCTCAGGATTCACATTGGTTTCCTGCATTATCGTAGTAAATGTTTCAACCAGTCCTGGCTCATTTAATTGGCGTGCGGAAAGGTTAACTGAGAGATAAGGAACCCTGTAGCCTTTAAATGATTTTTCCCAATCTGCCAGAGTAAGACATGCCTGTCGGAAAACCCATTCACCAATTGATAAAATCGTACCCGTCATTTCGGCAATCGGAATAAATACTGCAGGAGATATTTCTTCGTTATTCGTATTCCAGCGCAACAAAGTCTCAGCACCAATAATTTCTCCAGTAATCGCATTTACGATTGGCTGTAACACGGTATATAGCTCATTATTCTTTTCAGCGGTTCGCAAACCCGTAGCAATTTTGAGCTGCATACGAGAGTGTTCACCTATTTCATCACTAAACACCATCCAGCCATCACGTCCTCGATCCTTGGCTTTATACATTGCCGCATCAGCATTCCTTAGAAGCTCTTCGGCCGTATGTGTTTGCCCATGACCTATCGCAACACCAATACTCACGGTTGCATAAAATTCATGACCACCAATCTCTAATGGATGCTTGAGTCGATCAACAATTCGTTCAGCCAGCTTGGTCACAATATTCCAGTCAGTAATTTGATCGCACATAACAACAAATTCATCACCGCCAAAGCGAGCAACCGTGTCTCCCGGCCTGACAATTCGCACCAGCTCATTGCTTATCGCCATTAAAAGCTGGTCACCAATATCATGTCCATAGTTATCATTAATCAATTTAAATTCATCAACATCGACAAACATCAATGCCACAGATTTACCTGTTCGCTGTGAACGCGCCAAGGCGCTGGAAACGCGATCATGAATCAACATTCGATTCGGTAATTTAGTTAGTGGATCGTGAGTCGCGTCTCGAATCAGGCTTTCCTCAGCCTGTTTTCGTTCAGTGATATCACGCATTGTTGCAACCATAATCCATTTATCGCCAGATCGAACCCTGGTTATCGAGGCCTCAGCGGGGAAAAACGTACCGTCACTTTTGTATCCAATAAGATCAGCTCTCGCACCCATAGGACGCATAACTTCATGACCATGTAAAAAACCTTTAACCTGAAGTTTGTGCTGTTCACGCAAATGTGGGGGTAACAGATTATGTACAGACATGGTTTTGAATTCTTCGTCTGTATATCCAAATAATTCACATGCCGTATTATTAACCTGAATAATATGCCCATCTTCATTAATCGAGATTATGGCGATATCTGCTGAGCCCAGAATTTGACGAGTCATACCTACATACATTTCGTCATCATTATCAATCTTCGGTTCATGACAGGACAGCACAAAGCCAACTTCATTATCGGTTTCACTATGAATTGGATCTACTGCAATATCAATTTTGAAAATTCCACCATTTTCAGCACGTGCCGCATAAATACAATCATTACTGGCTATTGCATCGATAAATCGATCACTGCTCTTGTATTCCTCTGGCAAGCATAAATATTGACTAACATGGCGACCTATAATCTCATTGGCAGATTTAATTCCCCACATCGTCAAGAGTTTGTTATTCACATAACTAATCAAACCTTTTGTGTCAGCCACCATCATTGCAACTGAGTGCTTATCACTCGCACTATCTTCAAGCTGCTCATTACCGCTGATTGCCATTTTATATTTTTTATCCAGCACGCCAATTCTGGATACTGCGAAATGACTGCAACGATTGCCATCATACAATGGAGTCAGCCTGCATAATTCTTTCACATTACTATCTCGTTCAAGTGCAAATTCAAATTCACCACTCTTACCTGATTTTGCCAGTTCGGCTAGCACACCCGTATCATGACTTAGCTGCTCTAATAGTTCATGATTTAATAATGTTCTACGTTTTTCTTCATTAGCAATAAGAGGGCGTGTTTTTTCTAATGATTGTTTATCCATATAGGGAACAACCGTGACAAGCTGCCAGTCTGCTGCTTGCACAGGCATCGGTAAGTTCGCACTCGACTCTATATCGCTTTGATGCTTTATTTTATATCGTTCAGGAATTTCTGGTTTAATCTGGCCAAAAGACTCAACAATCTCAAACACACCATCGGAATTACAACGTGACAACCAGGCATTGACGGTCGCGTGGTGTGTTTGTGGATCCATAATGACTTTTCCCTGGGGTGCATCAACACTGACATGTTCTAAGGCATTAACTAAAGCTTCTGCTTCAAATGAGCCTGCAGCTTCTGCTGCCCTGGCAAAGGCGTGAACACAGACATAGGTCCCTTCACTAAAGTTTGTCAGTGTGCCATTTCCTTTTGGCCATATTCCTGTAACTTCTGGTAATTTTTCCAGACGTTGCAAATACTGTCTGTTCTTTTCATTAGCGATAGTCATGAAGTAGGTATTGCTCGAATACAAACCGTTACGGACTTCTGGCTCTAATAGTGAAACCATGGCTTCATCGTAATGGCCCATTACCACTGCCATATGTTTCTTTAAACCCATTTCAGTAAACAGGTTCAATAGATTAATCTGATCCATACCTGCCGCATAAGGGACAAACACATCGGCACCCGATTTCTTCACTCTGTCCAGCACACTCTGGAGATCATCACAGCCAATATCAAAATATTCTTCACCAACAACCTCACCACCGACGCTTAGCAATGCGCGTTTGGCAGCATCTATTGAACCGCGTGGCCATTCATAATTATTCCCGGCAAAATACATTTTTGGCCCAAAATGCTCCGCCATGAATGGAATCATTTTTTCGATCTGTTGATTGGGTAGGGCAGAAAAACTGAAAAAGTAACGATTAGAAATACTGCCTTCATAAAACGAAAAATTGAGATAGGGAATTCGATTCGGCCCCGCCACTCGTGCAGCCACATCGATTCGCGCATTCGATAACAGATTACCAATCATCGCAACACATTGATGTTCAAACGCCAGCTTCTCTGCAGCCTTAACAGCAGGTTCAGGCATACTGCCATCATCCTCAATAATCAATTCAATCTTTTTACCCAGCACACCGCCCTGTTCATTGATCTCGTCGACGGCAATTTGTGCAGCCCAGCAAATTTCCTGTCCATACAGTTCAACCAGACCACTAAGCGGAGGCATAAGACCTAAACGAACTGTTTGTTGTTCATGTTTGCTATTTTGCATAGTCCTTCCTACATACTGCAGTTAATGCAATTCATCTTGTTCAAGTGTCGGATCATGCACAAACAGCTTGATCCAGATTTGATGAACATCTGTAAAAACAATGTAAATTTCTATGTATTGGTTTGGGAAATCTATGCTTAATCCCACTTTAATCGTATGCCGTCAGCCCCTATAATCTCAGGCCATTTTCAGACGTTCTCGGCGAGCCATTACAATATGAACGACATGCCAGCACTTATTTTTGATATCCAGTACGAAGAGTTCCAGCAGCGTGTAATCGAAGACTCAGCTCAATCCATTATTCTGCTGGATATGTGGGCAGACTGGTGTCCACCTTGCCTGGTTATTGGCCCGATTCTGGAACAGCTTGTAGCCCAATATGACGGTGAGGTACGCCTGGCCAAACTGGAGGTCGATGAGGGCGAGAATATGAAAATCGCAGGACAATACCAGGTGCGTGGTTTTCCAACCATAATTTTGTTTAAGGATGGGGAGGAAAAAGCGCGTTTTAGCGGGGCGAAAACAGCAGGCTTTGTCGAACAGTTTGTTGATGAGCACATGGGGGCCTGAGCCCCCACGGGATTTATTGACCAATACCCAGGGTGAATAGCAATATCGGCAAAGTCAGCCAGATCATGCCCTTAACCAGCAGGAACAGAAATCCAAGCCAGCCGGCACGTTTAAGCCAGATCAGGACATCTTTTTGAGCTTCAACCCGGTCTGTGGATTGTTGTAGTAACATGGTACTACTCCTAATCTACTTCAGTTATTAGGGTTATCGGCTAAAAACAGGCTGACTTTACATTTTTATGACGCTGTTCACACTTTGAGACTTTTTGCTCAGGCCACTAATAAATGAGAAAAATAGGGGTACCAGAGCAATAATAGTGCGATTCCAATGGCCAGATCAGTTCTCAGCGCCCGCCGCATACGGATTTGCTCAGCCTCATCCTTATCGTTGAGGAGGATGCGTGTCATTAGTGCATCCAGCATCAACACCATGAAAACGATGGGAGCCAAAGTCGGCAATAAAAGCGTCTGAAATACTGCAGCCCCCTCAAACGCGACCTCAGTGCCGGGTGCAGGGCGAAACAGAATAATAACAAGCCCCCCACTATGGAGCATCCAGCGCAAGGGGCCAAGCCCAAGCAGATATTGTTTTAATGAATTCAACATATATTAAACACTACAGTTTTAATTGATCGGGCGTCTATGTTATCAGGCCTTCGATGACTGTCCAGCGTCCTTATTGGGCACTTTGCTGCTGAATGAATTCTTCAATAATATTGGTGGGTACCGCTCCGGCCTGTTGCACCGCAAGCTCACCGGTTGGCGAATAAATCAGAAATGTCGGTGTACCTGTCCAGTCCACACCGGTCAACTTCGAAAAATGGATGGCGACATCCTGTGGCTCACCAAGAATATTAGGGAACTTCAGTTGGTGACGAGAAATAAAATTCTGCGCCGCCTTTTTATTCTTCTGGCCATCCGTACTCAAGCCAAGCACACGTGCATTTTTATCTTTATACTTTAGATGAAAGGCATTATAGCTTTCTGCTTCTTTGTTACAGACATGGCAATCCGACGCCCAGATCATCACCACTAACCACTTCCCCTTTCCCGCATACTGAGTAATCGAGGCAGGTTTATCATTAAAATCTTTAAATAATGCGGCCTGAAGTGAATACAGGGGTAAGCTACATAAAAGCAGGGTCAGAAAAACAGATCTTATTTTCATTCAGCACTCTCTTCTGGGGCGAGTAGACAAAGAATAGATGATATTTCATAAAACTTGGGACTTTGACCCGCTCATTTCTTGATAAGTTCCGAAGGCAATCACATGTGCAAAGAGATTGGAATAAAAACCGGCCTACATTGGCTGACGATTCCTTCCCCGCAACACCTCAGCGAAGGTGCATAGCGCTAACTTAACAGAATGGATAATTCACCCAACCCGGCGAATTTTTCCAGCATGAAGCGCGAGACTCGGGACTAAGTTTACAATCTGACCTCTAAATAAGTCCTCCGCAAGGCTGATGTAGTTATCAACACCAGTAATTTGTTTAATACATAATAATTAAAGGGATTATGATGGACACTAAATATTTTGCTACCCCTGCTGATGCTGAGAATGCCTTTTATCGAGCATTTGAGAACTCTGACCTCGATATCATGATGTCAGTCTGGCTGGATGCCGATTATGTGGAGTGTATACATCCGATGAGCCATCGCCTTACCGGAATTTCTGAGATCCGTGATGCCTGGGTGGAAATCTTCCATGTCACAGATAACATCAAATGCGAAACCCTTGAGGAACGCTGTATTGAGCATAATGGGCTCGCTATACACACCGTCGTTGAAAACATTATCATGGATAAAGGCAAACGCACTGTCAGCATCCTGGCAACGAATATCTATGAGAAAACGCCCTTTGGCTGGCGCATGATTCTGCATCATGCCTCACCGGCACCAAAAGAATTCAACGATACGGATAACCCCCCACCTACTATGCACTAGAGCCGCTAATAGCGGCTTTCAGGCTCAATTTACCGTTTCATATCAACAGGTCCATCCAGTAGAGCTGGGCCTGTTTAAGCATTTGTTCTTCAACAATCCTTTTCCATACGCAAATTAGCGGTTCATAAGTGACAAAATTGGTCATTTTTTGACCAATTTTGGCCACAATCACTAATGGCCAGCCAGATCCGCTTATCAGATTGCTTTTTAAGTGATTGATTTGTTTGAGTTCACATTTTCCCTGTGATGACCATCACACTTGGCATGACCGCTGCATCACACTTCTTCGAACAGAACGGTTAGGAGTTCTGCCAAAGGCTACCCACCCGAAAGGATGGGCACGCAAAGTTACCGGTCTAAGGGGCTTGTCCCTAAGATAGCGGAACCGCCAGAACTCAACAGGCAACTTCAGTACTCCTGACCAATTTCGTGCTTGCGAAGCGAAATGGAACAGGAGTACACATAATGAAAACATGTTGCGGCGTTAATGGTTTCAGCTTTTCTGCTAAAACCTCTTTAATCACAATTATATTTCTGCTGTGCGGTTTAACTGCAACAGCCTCATATGCGGCCACCACGACCAAGGGTGATTATCATCTGATCCTGAATGGCCGTTCGATCCATCTGTCCGCCCCGGCCAAAGGTGAAAGCTTTAATGAAAATAACTTTGGTACTGGATTCCAGTATGAATTCAAACGCCCACTGGGCAGCAAGTGGGTGAACTATGTCACGGGCTCTGCCTTCAATGATTCATATAACAACCTGTCTTACTATGTTGGTGGTGGTCAGACACGTCGTTATCAGTTGCACCAGGGCATGCATCTTGATGTTGGCTATGTCGCCTTTATGATGGCCCGTAAAGACTTTGATAATTACCAGCCCTTCCTCGGTGTCCTGCCTGTTGCCTCTTTTGGTACCAGAAAGGTGGCGCTGAATATGACGTACATCCCTGCTATCAATCAAAAAATTGATGAGCTTATTTTTTTCCAGCTCAAGATTGCCACGAAAGGTTGGTAATAACGGTTTATTTGCCGCAAGCGATTTACCCCGCCTCCCCTTGGCGGGGTTTTTTTTATCTTAATTTTACAGTCGGGACTCAAGCAGTGATTTAATCTCTGCATCAGTAAGAACAATCGGATTGGTCTTCATGCTACTGCCACGTGAATGTTGCACCACATGATCGAGTTCATCCTGTTTCACGCCATAGCTGGATAGTCGGGCTAACTGCATTTGTTCAGTCCACTGATGCAACAGACTGATGAGCGCCTGTTGGGCTTCAGTTTCTTCTAACCCTGGAGATTGAGCCAGGACTCTTCCCATTTCTGCATACTTTGCCAGTGCGGAATTCTCCGGCTCACGCTGCAGCATACTGTTGATATTGACGACACTTGCTTCTGCCACCAGCGTACCGCAAACCACACCATGCGGGATGGGATAAAACGCGCCCAGTGGTGAAGCCAGACCATGCACCGATCCCAGCCCACATTGAGCAAGCGTAATTCCCGAGAGCATAGCAGCATAAGCCATTTGACCTCGATACTTCGTGGTATCCCCTTCCTGTCGATACCAGGGCAAAAGGCTATCGCGCACGGCATGCAGACCACTCATTGCCAACGCATCGGTAAAGGGGTTGGCCCGAGTGGAGACATAAGACTCCATCAGCTGAGTCAGCGCATCCATACCATTGGCCGCGATGAGATCAGACGGACAGGACTCCAGTAGATTTGGATCGAGAATGGCGTATTCGGCCACCAGCTTGTCATCACGAAAGGATTTTTTGAAACCTTGCTTGCCCTGCACACTGAGCACGGCATTCTTGGTCGCCTCGCTACCGGTACCTGCTGTGGTTGGCACGGCAATCAACGGTACTGCTGGCCCGGTGTATGGCAACTCAGGCCCTACACCTTCGAGAAAATCCATTACTGATTGACCAGAGATCAATAATCCGGCAATCGCCTTGGCTGCATCCAGTGCACTGCCACCACCAATACCTATGACAACATCAAATTTCTGATCACTGAACTGTTTTACGCAGTCATCCACAAGCTGTGGTGAAGGCTCACCAGTGACAGAAAAAAGCGCAGCTGCAATCCCCTGCTGTTTAAGATTCTTCTCCAGTTGAGTCCAGTGTTCACTATCGATGAATGACCGACCGCCCGTCACGATCAGGGCACGTCGACCAAACTGAAAAATATATCGGGGTAGTTGCTGAATTGCACCTGGAGCGAATTCAATCCGAGGTAAACGCGCAATAGAAAATGCATTCAACATAAGCTAGCGAGGATATAAACCATCGTAGGGATCGCCTCGACGAGGTTCCGCCATCCAGTCGGCGACTGTCTCACGCCATGCCAGATAATGTGCTGTTTCTTTATGTGCCGCAGCCTCTGCTGCTGATGTGTATGCCTCATATAAAACAAAACGAGCTGGATCATCGGCGGATTGCAATATATCAAACCGACAATTACCGTTTTCCTGAATCGAGGCCTCGTGGTTCAATCGTGAAGCTTCAATAAAATCATCAACATGCTCTGATTTAACATGCACATGTACAAGAGTAACCTGCATATTTTCATCCCCTCAAAGAATTGTTGTCACTGGATAAGTTCAACACATCAGGCCTTTCATCCTGTCTGTAATACTTATTAACACTTTATATGAAATCACTTTCAATATTCAACTAAAGGATATAAAAGCCGCTACCGATATAGTGCCAATACATTCTAACCATTTAAACCAACATACTTTAGTCGAGCTATTCCCCATAAATATATCACTGTGGTTTGAGGGGCACTATATATATGCAAATTCAATCAAAATTTCTGACCCGTATTCTGCTGTTCACTATCTCAATTTTTTCTGCTACTTCTACACAAGCAATAGCTGAAAAAAATGTTTTGCATTGGGGCGGCTGTGGAATTACAAAAAAGGCCTTTATGGCAGAACTTGCTCGAGCTTATGAACAAAAAACAGGGGTCAAGATACTACTTGAAGGCGGTGGTGCAACCCGCGGTATCCGTGATACGGCAACATTAAAAATTGATATTGGCGGGAGCTGTCGTATGAGTCTGCCTGACCATAATCGTACTGAGCTTTATGCCTCACTGCACCCCGTCGCCTGGGATGCCTTAGCGATTATTGTGCATAAATCGAATCCCATAAATAACCTGACAACGACCCAGATTAAAAGTATCTATAGCGGTAAGATCACAAACTGGAGACAGCTTGGTGGCAGAGATATGCCAATTAAACTTTATGCTCGTCAAGGGAATATCTCTGGGGTTGGATATGCTATTCGACAATATATTTTTAAGGATGGTGGCGCACAATTCAAGACGCGCTATCTGGTCAGGTCATCAGGCCCCCTGGAAAAGGCGATTGAACAACAGCCTTCAGCAATTGGGATAACAGGGATTAGTAGTGCTCGCAAACGTAACGTTAAGATAATTAACTTTGATGGTAAAATTCCAAGTTATAAGAATGTTAAAAGT
>JAOULB010000387.1 GCA_029882235.1 Gammaproteobacteria bacterium
GAGGTGTTAAAAACACCTGTCACTGATTTAAACCTGCGTGGACACAGCCATTTATTTGCAGTCGGCGCTATTCTGGCTGCGTCGATGTGGGGTGCTGTCGGTGTATTTCTATTCCCTGTTGGGGATCCCGTCCGACAAATCATGCTGGCCTTTATTATTGCAACTACAGCTGCATTTGCGATGACCAATATTGCCAGTCAACGGTACATCGCCTTTATCTTTTTAACTATCATCATGGTGCCATTGAATATTCAATTTTTTATGGCCGCCCATGAAACCATGACCCCAATGGGTATTATGTACTTTTTCGCCTTTCTGCTGTTTCTTGCTGGTGTCTATCGCAGCAATAAAGTGATTATTGATAACATCAAATCAACTCAGAATGCGATTGACAGCGAAGAACGATTGCGCCAGTCGCAACAAAAGCTTGCCTTACATGTTCAGCAAACACCACTTGCGGTTATTGAATGGAGCCCAGAGCTGCTCGTGCTTGACTGGAATAAAGCCGCAGAAAAAATCTTTGGGTTCAGCCGTGAAGAAGCACTCGGTAAATCGGCCTATGAGCTTATTGTTCCAGAACAGGTCGCCGAACATGTTGAAAGTATTAACACTCACCTGAAAAACCAGGCGGGTGGCGAATTTAGCATTAATGAAAATATGACCAAAGAAGGAAGTAAAATTCTGTGTGAATGGTTTAACACGCCCTTGATTGATGAGAATAATAAGGTGATCAGCATAGTGTCACTCGCTCACGATGTCAGTGAACGTGTCAGGCTTGACCAACTTAAAAACGAGTTTGTCTCCACAGTCAGCCATGAACTTCGTACACCACTGACGTCACTAATAGGATCGATTAGTCTCATTGAAGGAGGTACCGCCGGTGTTTTGCCGGACAAAGCCACTGAACTATTACAAATTGCACTTAATAATGCTAATCGACTGGAGCTATTGATTAATGACATCCTTGATATTCAGCGTATTGAATCAGGTCAGTTTGAATATCATTTTGCCGATGTATCCCTGAATGACATCACAACCCAATCAATTGAAGAAAATGCCAGTTTCTCTGTACAAAAAAATATCAATATTGAATTTAAGCAACCGGACAGCGATATCATTATTCATGCTGATAGTATGCGTATCCGCCAGGTTTTCGATAACCTGCTGTCAAATGCATTCAAATTCTCATCCAAAAACTCAACGATCGAAATAGTCATTCAAACCAGCAACAATATTGCCCGTGTATCGGTGCGTGACTATGGTATTGGTATCGCCGACGACTTTCAGGATCGTCTATTTGATCAATTTACCCAATATGATTCCTCAACTGCGCGTGGTTTCTCCGGCACGGGTCTGGGCCTGAGTATCGCTAGAAGCATCATCGCACAGCACAATGGCATCATTGCCTACGAAAAACCAGATGGATCAGGCAGCTGCTTTTTCTTTGAACTGCCTATAGTTAATCCAGAAATATCCGATAATGATCAAAAGTAGTCAGTGTAATTTAGGCACCATTAATACGGAATTGGAATATCATGGCAAAAATACTGGTTGTTGATGACTCACGGACAATGCGTGAAATGGTGAAAACTATTCTTACCCAACTCGGGCATGAGGTTGTGCTGGCCAGTGATGGTGCTGAGGCGCTTGAAGTTGCGCGCACCATGTCTGTCGATCTTGTGCTGACTGACATTAATATGCCGAATATGAATGGCATCAGCCTGGTCTCCAAGTTACGCCGCATCGACGAATATCAGTACACACCAATCCTGATGCTGACAACAGAAACCGCGAACTACAAAAAAACCAAATCACGCACCATGGGTGCCAATGGCTGGATCCAGAAACCCTTTGAACCTTCCAGCCTGGAAAAGGCCGTGAAGAAAATGCTGGGCTGATTCAGATCGACTGATCAGCGCGAAATCATGGCTGAGCCGCTGGACATCAAGCCAACACTCCATATAATGCCTCTCTCCTGTTGTATCACGAGCAAAACCACTGAAGTAAATCATGGGAACCCTCTACCAAGCCAACTGCCCATGTGGCTTTAAACAAATCGATCTACTGCAAGGCTATGGCGTCAATCATAGCGACACCAGCTATGAAATTTATCAATGCGAAAGCTGCCACATGCTGGTTAACTATGAACTCAGCCAACAGATCGACACCCTGTTCAAACCCATACGCTGCCCGGAATGCAAAGAGGCATTGATTCATCTGGCCGGTGAAGTTGATCAACAACAACACCCATGTCCAGAGTGTAAAAAAGATACATTGAGTTTATCTGTTGTTGGGCTATGGGATTAAACTCACAAAAAAACCCGGACTCTTTGCAAAGTCCGGGTTTATCTTCGCGCAGCAAATGCTGCCTCAGGAAAACAATCAGCTTGGATCTTTTCGTTCTATCTTGGTTGCGGTAAATGTACCATCACCATTATC
>JAOULB010000388.1 GCA_029882235.1 Gammaproteobacteria bacterium
TACTCGATGAACCCACCAACCATCTCGATCTGGAAATGCGCCATGCGCTCAGTGTCGCGCTGCAAGACTACGTCGGAGCGATGGTCATCGTCTCACATGACCGACACCTGTTACGCACCGTCACCGATACCTTGCTGTTAGTCGACAGTGGCAAGGTCACTCCCTTTGATGGCGATCTTGAAGACTATCGACAATGGGTCAAAGACTCACTCAAACAAAACACCGATGACGATGCGCCAGACACCAATAGCGCCAACAACAAAAAACAACAACGCCAGGACGCCGCCGAAAAACGCAAATTATTGCAACCCTTGCGCAACAAGATAAAAACACTCGATAAAAAGATTGAAAAACTCAATAAGGAAAAAACAGACATAGAAAACAAACTGGCCGACAACAGCATTTACGATGACAGCAACAAACAACAACTAAAGACCTTGTTAGAACAACAGGTGAAGGTCACTCAGTCATTGGAAGAAGTCGAAGAAGACTGGTTGCTCATCAGTGAAGAAATGGAAGCATTGCAGCAAGATAGTTAAATAACACGCAAAGGATTAAACGAATAATGAGTGAACCAATGCGACTATCCAAACGATTGATCCAGTTAATCGGCTGCTCCCGCAGCGAGGCTGACAAATATATAGAAGGTGGCTGGGTGCTCGTGGATGGAAAGGCCGTAGACGCACCACAGTTCATGGTGGAAGAACAAAAAGTTGAACTGCATCCAAACGCCACTCTCGATCCTGTTTTACCCATGACCATACTGCTGCACTCACCGGTCGGTTTTGATACCACCGACCCCACCGCGACACGACAATTAATTACACCCGATACCCGTGTAACAGATGACAACACCAGCATTCGCACACTCAAACGTCACTTTGTTGGCTTAATGCCAACCGCACCACTGCAAACGGGTGCAACAGGGCTACTGGTATTTTCACAAGATAAGCGTGTCGTGCAAAGACTGGTGAAAGATGCCAAAAAGAACGAACAGGAATACACCGTTGAAGTAAGTGGCGAAATAGAACCCGATGGTCTTGAGCAACTCAATCGCGAAGTAAAACGAAAAGGCTGGCCACTACCGAAAGCCAAGGTGAGTTGGCAAAGCGAAAACAAACTACGCTTTGCACTCAAGAACATACAAGCAGACCAGATCGAGTTCATGTGCCAGAGTGTCGGCCTGACGGTAGTCTCAATGGTACGGATTCGTATTGGAAGTATACCGCTAGCAAAATTACCGCCGGGGCAATGGCGTTATTTGCCGGTGGGGAAGTTGTTTTAACAATAAACGCGGCGGAGTACATTTTTCTCTAGTTTAAGCATTGCCGACCAAATAAATCACCATACCCCCAGATAAGCGTGCCAACAATAACTGAATAGTGCGCAGCTATCTGTATACTTCTAAGATTCCTGCCAAGCACTACAGGACTAAACTTTGTGATTATGTATGTTGCATCAGACCTTGCTGCTTCATTTAAAATTTGTTGTTTTTTCAGAATATTGTATTCGACAATGACTGAAAACAACACCATCAAAGACCCAGACCTCGACAGCCAGGAATAATCATTAGAGACATAAGAACAATATAATGAGGCAAGAACAGAAATAGAACCAAGCGAAACCAGTGACAATTCTACGCCGTATTTTTTCGCTGAATAAATCTGTTCTTCAATTTGTGTCATGTGTTACTAATACTCCATGTTGCTTTTATTGATTATTTTTCTTTTGCCAATAAAAACCACCGGCCATTGTCGAGAGTATGGCCAGCAGGACTAACACCACACCCGTCACGGTCACGACCATATAATCCAACGCGGTGACGGTGGATAAACCGACTGTGGCGACGCCCACGACAACGCAATGCAGTAGTACCTGTTTAGGCGCAAGACTCGCAGTGATGTAACCACCGATAAACAACAGCAGCAGAAAAACAGGATACGCAATAAGATATTTAAAATAGATGCCTATCTCATGCAAGAATGGATAGTCCTTGGCAAGGATGTTATAGCCAACGGTCAGAAACACCGCGGCCAGTTGCACAATGATGATGGTGATAATAATAAACAGGCTTCCTGCCAGAATTGCCTTGATGCTTTTCATGAAAGTACCTGTGAATGAATTATTTAATCTTTATAGCACTGTCTGTGTTGTGTGTTCAAAAATCAAGTGCTCTGACCCCTTGATTGGACCCCTTGATTGACCCGACCCCTTGATTGACCCCTTGATTGCTAGTTTTTCCCTAGAATCATCCCCCTTGATTCATCAACTTATCTCGCCATTTACGAATACTCATCACATCGAAACGCTCACCTTTAAAAATGAACTGCTTTACAGATTTCGCACCATTATTACTTTCTTTTTTCAAAAAGTTGCATATTTCCATCCATCGCACCTCTCCTTCTGAGTTACGGACAACTAGAAATACTGGAAATT
>JAOULB010000389.1 GCA_029882235.1 Gammaproteobacteria bacterium
GTCAGGCTGAGGTCCGCCAGCAGGGACAATCCATTGCCCTGCTCGCCTTTGGCTGCATGCTGCAACCGGCACTAGAGGCTGGGCAAAAACTTGGCGCAACCGTGGTCAATATGCGCTTTATCAAACCACTCGATGAGGCATTAATTCTTAAACTGGCTGAAACACATGATGTGCTGATCACGCTGGAAGATAATGTCGTCATGGGTGGTGCAGGTAGCGCAGTCAATGAGCTACTGGTCAAGAACAACCTCGAACTCAGTGTTCTGAACCTTGGACTGCCGGATTATTTCCAGGAACAGGGCAGCCGCGAGGAATTATTAGCTGATGCAAACCTCACATCTGATGATATAATCGCCAAAATTGAAGCTTTCAGGCAACAACCACTTGCCAAACACGCAACACTCGCATAAAGTCCTACCACTGTAGTCAGGTATTATCATGAGCGCCGTTTACACCATAAGAATCATCACTGATTTTTCAGCCGCTCATTTACTACGCGGTTATGAAGGTGAATGTAGTCGACTCCATGGTCATAACTGGAAAGTCGAAGTCGAGGTTACTGCAACTGTATTAAATGAAGTGGGTATGGGTGTCGATTTTAAAGACATCAAGGCCAGCACCCGCGAAGTCATCGGTAGTATGGATCACCGTAACCTGAATGATTTGCCGCCGTTTGACAAAATTAATCCAACGGCTGAAAACCTTGCCGCGCATATTTTTAAATTATTGTCGGCAAGCTTAAATAAAGAAGATATACGAGTCTCAGCCGTGACCATCTGGGAAACAGAGCGCGCCAGCGTCAGGTACACCGAACAAGAGTAATATAGCAATGAGCCAGGTAATTGAAGAAGTGATTGAAGACGTACAAAACCGAAAAGACACCCGCCAGATTCCAATTAACAAGGTTGGCATTAAAGACATCCGCCATCCTGTACGTGTGCGTGATCGCAGTGGCGGTGAACAACATACGATCGCCTCGTTTAATATGTATGTCGATCTACCCCATAACTTCAAAGGCACACATATGTCGCGCTTTGTCGAGATTCTCAACAACCATGAACGTGAAATTTCAGTCAAGTCTTTCAAAGACATGATGGCCGAAATGACTGAGCGTCTGGAAGCCGAATCAGGTCATATCGAGATGTCTTTCCCCTACTTTGTGAATAAGACTGCGCCAGTCTCCGGGGTACAGAGTCTGATGGATTACGACGTCACCTTTATCGGCGAAGTACTCAAGGGTAAACATCAGATGAATATTAAAGTGGTCATCCCGGTGACCAGTCTGTGTCCCTGCTCGAAAAAAATCTCTGACCGTGGTGCACACAACCAGCGCTCGCATGTCACCGTAACAGCACGCGTTGACGACTTCATCTGGATTGAAGAAATCATCGATATGGTTGAGGCAGAAGCCTCCTGTGAATTATACGGCCTGCTCAAACGTCCGGATGAAAAGAACGTGACTGAACGCGCTTATGATAATCCAAAGTTTGTTGAAGACATGGTGCGTGATGTTGCTGCGGTATTAAACAAGGATGATCGAATTTCAAAATATATTGTCGAGTCAGAAAACTTTGAATCTATTCACAATCATTCTGCCTATGCGCTGATTGAAAAAGATAAAAATGCTGAATAATGGTCTAGTGTTTCTGTTCTAGCAGTAACACTTTACCATCACGTTGCATCCTGACCTTATTCAAAAAGGACATGCCAAGCAGGACTGTGTTTGGCCCCTTGCCATCCAGCACAGCGCCATCAACATTGGTTAACTCAATTTCACCAACCTTAACGCTCTTGAGTTTAACAATATAGGTTCTTGCTACACCATTTGCGGTACTGGCTGTGGCCTTTTTACCTTCGTAGCGATAATTTATCCCCAAACGTTTTGCCTGTGCCGTATTCATTGCCACCCAGGTTGCGCCGGTATCAACCAGAAAGTTCACTGTTTGACCATTAATAGAACCCGCAGTAGTAAACATCCCACGGTGTGCCCAGATGCGGGCAACACTTGTTTCACGCTTTACCGTGGCCGTACTCGCACTTACGTGTGAACCCAAGGCATAGACCTGTCGTTTGCCATCGATTTCAAGAATAGCTTCTTCACTATTCGCTTCAATCAACTTCACGCCTTCGGGACTTGTCTGACCGGTTTTTAATTTATGCTGCACATTATTAATGCGTAGAATCGCCATATCCTTAAACAGGCCCAGGATCAGAATATCTGCTGAAAAAGAATAAGCTGGAATCAGAAATATTTGCGAGAACAATAAAATTCTTAGCAAATATTTTTTACACATAAACAACATAACAGTTCAACCAGACCTTATTTACGAATTTTGTAACGGTCGCCTTTTGGGCGAGTCAGGTTCACTTTCACCCGGTTATTATTCCAGCCATGTACTTTGTCATGCGCCTCGACAAA